>JBBAEY010000064.1:0-13314 GCA_041655755.1 Tissierellaceae bacterium | reverse complement strand
AATACAAGGCAAAGGGCAGCTAGGGAGAATACCATTAAATTAATTGCATATTTTGCAAAATTTACTTCCCCAATGTATTTCCCCTTTAGGACAATGCTTCCCAGTATAAATACTGCAGATATGAATACGGCCATGGTTAGCTGACCCAAGTACACCTGCCTATTGAATTTTAAAAACTTTATCGAAGATACCTTCCTCCTGTCTTCTACCTGAGCCTCATTAAATTCAATCATTACAAATCCTATTACAGATATATATAGGGCCAAAATAATATAGGACGTAAAGTTGAAATAAAACTTAAACCAGGCATTTACCCTTTCGTTGATGCCATTTTCACTAGCTATTAAATCTACATCTACGCTTTCCCCTAAGGCAGACCCTACCCTTTCTATATCAAATTCTCCATCTTCATAGCTAGCTACTGAAAATGCTAGATACTTATTAATTTGATTCTCTACCTTATGGGATCCAATATTCCTATGATCCTTGTATACCTGTAGCTAGGATTCCCTATTTATGATCTTGCTTTCAAAGTCCTTTGGGATTATAACTACTGCATCTACTAGCTGTAAAAAGACTTGTTCCCTTATATATATTTCATCATCTACTGTGGAGACTATATTGTTCTTTTCCCCTAGATAGTCGACCAGGCCCTTGGACAGTTGGGTTTGGCTATAGTCGATTATTCCTATATCCGCCCTAGATTCTATAAAATTGGCTTCCCTTTCTATATTGCTACTGCTATTAATTATGGACAGGATAAAAAATATAATGATATATGAGAGAATAAAGCCCTTGTTCTTTAGGGCTAGCTTAATAAAATATTTATATACTGTCATAGGTCTTCCCCCTCAAAAACCCGTAGGATAGAAAAATTAACATAAGACAATATATTCCCAGGATTGTCATTCCCCCTATGGCATTTTTTGTGTTACCAAGCAGGTTTATCTTGTATAAATTGTTGGTTATGATGGAAATAGGATTGACCTTACCTACTAACGGAAGCCTTTTATCTAGCATAATCTTTATATCTGTAGACATCATACCCGATAGGAAGGAAAGGACAAGTGTGATGAATATTCCCAAGATAGTCTTTGCATTTGCATTTCTCTTGCTAGATGCACCGATTAATATACCTAGACCCACTCCAAATAGGTTGCCCAAGATAATAAGTATCCCACTATACAGTAACCCTGTAAATAGCTTCAATTTTAAAAAATGCTTAATGAAAATCAGCAATATTGCATTTGAGAGCATGTTTATAGACAGGGAAACTATGATTCCCGCCAATAAAAAGTCCTTTTTCTTCAACGGAGTTGCATTTAGCCTTTTACCTACATTGGACAAATTGGCCTGCATTAGACTTACGGTTTCAATGCCCGAAAATAGCCCATATGTAGATACCATAGCAATTAGGGAATAGAATATGATTATTATGGTGTCAGCCCTTTGATTTTTGTCCTCTATATAATTTGCTGAAAAGTCGAATCTTTCCATGGGTAGGCCTAGCTTCTCCATCTGTTTTATCTGGTCTAGGATTTCCTTGATTACAGTCTGATTGATCCCCGATTTTTTTACCAAGAGCTTTAAATCTCCATCTATATATCCTCCTATGTCCTCATCTTCAAGTTTTTCTTTTGCTTCCACATCTTTCAGGACATGAACATCAATTATTTCTATCTCTTCCAATATGTATCTTACGGGGTTATCTTTGTCTATGCCAATAGCTATGCTTTCCAGCTCTATATTCATTATGCCGCTAAAGGCAGTATGGAAAAACAGGGCCATTATTAGGGGGTATATTATGCCCCAAAATATGAGGGCTTTTTCCCCAAGCAGGTTTTTCCCTTGATAAAAAAGATTCCTAGCTAGTCTTTTCATCTAATCTCTCAGCCCCTTCCCTGTAAGCTGTAGAAATACGTCATTTAAGCTTGGTATCTGGCTATAGAACTTCGTGTAAGTTAAATTGTTATCCTTTATAAATTCCAGCAGATTTGCCATATTGTTAAAGCCATTTTCAAATTTTATGATATAGTCTTCCCCGTTCCTTTCTATGTCGACGACATGGGGGATTTCTTTCATTTTATCTCCTATAGTCCCTGGCTCTAGAAACTTTACAACTATCTTTTCACTTGTGCTTATCATCGCCTTCAATTCCTCATTGCTACCCGACACTAGGTTCTTCCCATTATCCATTATGATTATTCTTTTGCAGAGTGTTTCTGCCTCCTCCAGATAGTGGGTTGTATAGATTATGCTACTTCCCTCTTCATTTAACCTCTTGATGCCATCTAGGATAAAGTTTCTGCTTTGAGCGTCGACTGCCACCGTAGGTTCATCTAGGAAAATGAGCTTTGGCCTATGGGCTATTCCACAGGCGATGTTTAATCTCCTCCTCAATCCACCACTTAGTTTCCTTGGGCAAAACTTCCTATAGTCACCTAAACCCACAAAATCTATAGCTTCTTCTACATATTGTTTTCTTAGACTCCTGTCCTCCACATATAGGCCACAAAAGTAGTCGATATTCTCTTTAACTGTCAGATTTTCAAATACTGCTACCTCCTGGGGCACAATTCCAATTTGCCTTTTTATGTCATAGGAATTGGGGGTCATTTTCTCCCCAAATATTTCAATTTCACCCTCATCAAAGTTCAAAAGGGAAAGGATACAATTGATTACCGTGGTCTTACCGCATCCATTGGGTCCCAATAGGCCCAGTATCTCACCTTCCTCTAGCTCCATATTGAAGTGGTCCAGGGCTATCTTCTCCTTATACCTCTTCACTAAATTGCTGACTTTCACCACCACATATATCACCCCTATTCTTGTGATTATATTATATCAAAATACTTCCTAATAATGGTCAATTAATTCACAATATATAATACATTTATCGTGAATTAATTCCATAATGCAAGCTGTTAGATATATTTGAGTTACAGATGCAAGTATTATCGGGGTGAACTCAGTGTTCAAGAACATTCAAGGGAAGGTTATTACAAGGGCCTGGTGGCGAATAGGATATGTATATGTATATTAAAGCAGGAAACCTAAAGGTTTCCTGCTTGTGGATCTAATCTCTTTGTTCTCTGTCTTTGAAGCAAATATACCACTATAAGCACTGCCAATCCAAAGGCATCAGTCCATAGACCCGGTTTCAAGAGCAACAAGGCCCCTATGGCAAGGAGTACCCTTTCGTATATCTTTGTGTAGTCTATTAAATAACCCTCCACTGCACTCCCCAGGCAAAGTATGCCCAATATCGCCGATATGATAACGGGTACAGCACTTAGGATGGGCAGGAATGTAACCGATGTCCCCACTACTTCCTTGACTAAAATCAGGGAAGAGTCTATGGCAAATATATAGGGTACTATAAAGGCTGCCAGAGCCAGTTTAACTGCCTGAAAACCAGTCTTCATTGAATTGGCCCCTGCGATACCGGCCCCCGCATAGGCCGCTAAGGCTACTGGCGGTGTAATATCTGCGATTACTCCAAAATATAGGATAAATAAGTGGGCTGCCATTAGGTTTACATTTAACTTAACTAGGGCTGGTACTGCCATGGTGGCCAGTACGATATATTTGGCTGTCGTAGGCAAGCCCATGCCTAGAATTATGGATGCTATCATGGTGAAAAACAAGGTCAACAACAACTTTCCCTGTGCTAGGGTAACTATGAGCTCTGCAACTTTGAGGCCTAGGCCCGTCAAGGTGACTACTCCCACTATCATACCTGCACTGGCACAGGCCAATGCTACCCCTATGGAGCCCTTGGCTCCTGCCTCCAAGGCGGCGAAAAAGTCCTCTAACTTGAATGAATTGTCCTTTCTAATGATGCTGGCAACCACAGCTATTACTATGGATATAATAATAGAATAAAAGGCTGCTTTGGTAGCTGTATAACCCTTCATCAGGAAGTATATGATAAAGGCTAGGGGAGTGAGCAGGTATCCGTCTTTTTTAAGTATTTTACCTAGCTTTGGAAGTTCTTCCTTTGGCAATCCCTTTAGTCCAAGCTTTGAGGCCTCTAAGTGCACCATTGTGCCCACTGCAAAATAGTAGAGTATGGCTGGAATGGCTGCAGCTGCTATGATATACTTGTATCTTATCCCCGTAAAGTCCGCCATGATAAAGGCTGCTGCCCCCATTACTGGCGGCATTATTTGCCCTCCGGTAGAGGCCGCGGCTTCTACTGCACCTGCAAAGTAGGGCTTATAGCCTGTCTTCTTCATGAGGGGTATGGTAAAGGCCCCAGTAGTTACGGTATTGGCTACTGAACTACCTGATATGGAACCCATTAGCCCTGATGCCACTACTGCTGTCATGGCAGGTCCACTCTTGAGGTGGCCCGTCAGCGAATAGGCTAGGTCTATGAAAAATTTACCTACTCCTGTCTTGTCTAAAAATGAACCAAATAGTATAAACATAAATACATAGGTGGCAGATACCCCTATGGGAATACCCAATATACCCTCTAAGGTCAGGTACATATGGGATATTATCCTCTCAAAGCTATAGCCCCTATGGGACAAGAGGCCTGGCAAATATGGCCCTAGCTTGGCATACGATAAAAACAGTATTGCTACTATGGGAAGTTCAGGTCCCACTACCCTCCTGGTTGCCTCTAGGGTCAGGAGTATGGCTAGACCTCCAAACAATAAATCTACAGGGGTGGTGCTTCCACCCTTATTTGCGATCTCATTGACAAAAATAAATAAGTAACCAAACACAATTACTACTAAGATTATAAAAATGTAATCTAATAATGATGCCCTATCCTTCTTTGACTTTTTGCTGCCCGGATATAATAAAAATCCCAGGGCAAAGGCGAATATAATATGGAGAGCTCTTTGCTTGACCGATAGCAAGGTACCAAATCCTGCTGTATAGAGCTGAAAGGCTGACATTATAATAGCTACTACCATAGCTACTTTCCCTGCCATACCTGTTAACTTTCTAGCCTTAGATGTTTCAGCATCGTATTCTTCCATTAACTCGTCTACATTCATAGATACATCTGATTCTGTCATTAACTTCTTGTCCTTCATCTAAATGCCTCCCTTACTAAATAAAATAAAAGGTTAGTACCTTTTACATCTAATTTTACACCTGTCCTAGGTCCCGAAAAGTCCAAAAACTTATATTCCTTATCCCTCAGCAACAACCTATGATTTGCCCTTTCAGCACCTGTCCGGTATATGAGATTTTCCATTTCCTCATCTATATCATATATTCTAAATCCTTTTTCTGTTATTTCAAATTTATAGGGAGTTGTGGCAGGCAATCCTGCCCCATAGGATTTAAAATAGGTATCCTTTAATATTATCTTATGGTCCACAATCAAATAATCTTCTACGACCTCTGTCAATTCTACGGAGTGGGTATAGACTATAGCAAATTCTTCCCCCTCTCCTATAGGCCAAGATCTTAAATACTTGCCTGATTTATAATCTGTAGCCAGGAGTAGCTTCTGGGGATAGAGCCACAGGAAGAAAATCAAGACTAACAATATAAGAATAATGGCAAAATATGTAGGGAAGGTATTGAAGGAGCCTCCAATACCTTTTCCCTTTAAATATATTTTATTTAACACCTTTTTCATCATAATACCTTTTTGCACCTGAATGTAATTCTACTGGCATACCACTAAGTGCAGTTTCAAGACTAAGGTCATTACCCCTGCTGTGGGTATCTACTATAACTTGTTTTTGTTCAAACATCTGCTTGGTCATGTTGTATACTAGGTCTTCATCTAGCTCTTCGGGTACTACTATCATGGCCATTACAGCTGCCGCTGCCACATCTCTATCTTGTCCTCCATAGGTATCAGCCGGTATAACTACCTCTGTGTAGAAAGGAAACTCCTCATTTAGTTCAGCTATTTTTTGGCTGTCAATTGGAACAAGAACTATTTTAGCAGTCTGGCCTAGCTCTGTTATGGCAGATGTTGGTAGACCTGCTGTAACAAAAGCGGCATCGATTTGGTTGTCCTTGATTTGATCTGCTGCTTCGTTGAAGGACAGGTAGTCTGCCTTGCCTAAGTCGTCATAGGTCATTCCATGAACCCCTAGAATTTGCCTAGCATTTGCCTCTACTCCAGATCCCGGTGCTCCTATGGCTACCTTTTTACCTCTCAGGTCCTCTATGGTCTCGATACCTGAACTTTCAGTAGCGATTATCTGAACTACCTCTGGATACCACATAGCCATTCCCCTAAGGTTGGTAATCTTATCCTTGCCTTCAAAGTTTTCTGTACCTGTAAGGGCATAGTAGGTAATGTCATTTTGTATAAAGGCTATTTCAGCCTCTCCATTGGCTACTAGTCCAACATTTTCTACAGAAGCTCCAGTTGACTGAACATTGGCATTAACTCCTTCGACATTGTCATTGAATACCTTGGCCAAGGCACCGCCCAATGGATAATAAGTACCTCCTGTACCTCCTGTTGCTATGGAAATATACACATCTTCTTTCTTAGTAGAGCCACATCCTGAGATAATAGAAGCAATAACTAGTAAAACTAAGATGATTGAAATAAATCTTCTCTTCATAATAATCCCCCTTTTCATATTTTCCTTCAGATATGCAATATCTTTCCTATGTTTAAATATATTGTATGTTTTTTATTATATACTAAGTTACTATGATAATGCAATATAAAAAAACATTCTTGCATTTTCCTAAATATACAAAAAACTAGATTAAACTATTTTCTCCATATTCCCCATATAGGGCCTGAGGGCCTCCGGTATGACAATGGAGCCATCTTCCTCTTGGAAATTTTCCAGTATAGCGGCAAATGTCCTGCCCACAGCAAGCCCTGAGCCATTTAAGGTGTGGAGAAACTCTACCTTGCCTGTCTCCCCCCGCCTATATCGTATATTGGCACGTCTGGCCTGAAAGTCCTCGAAATTGCTACAACTGGATATTTCGACATACCTATTATAGGAGGGCATCCATACCTCTATATCATAGGTCTTGGCCGATGAAAAACCTAGATCACCGCTGCAGAGCATGACAACCCTATAGGGCAATCCTAGCCTTTTTAGGACCTCCTCTGCATTGGCTGTCAGACTCTCCAGTTCTTCATAGGAATCCTCTGGCCTGGCAAATTTAACCAACTCTACCTTGTCGAATTGGTGGTTTCTTATTAGCCCCCTAGTATCTCTGCCTGCTGAGCCAGCCTCTTGTCTAAAACATGGGGTGTAGGCTGTATAGTATATGGGTAGCTTCTTTTCATCTACTATGTCATCCCTCAGGAGATTGGTAAGGGGTACTTCGGCTGTTGGTACCAAGAAATAGTCCTTGCTTGGTATGTGGAACATATCCTCCTCAAACTTTGGCAGTTGGCCTGTGCCTATCATACTGTTTCTGTTTACCATAAATGGGGGTGACATTTCCATATAGCCGTGTTCCCCAGTGTGTAGGTCCAGCATAAATTGGGTGATGGCACGTTCCAGTCTCGATCCCAGACCCTTAAACAAGGCAAATCTAGAGCCTGTTATCTTGGTAGCAGCTTCAAAGTCTAGTATGCCTAGGTCTGTGCCCAAATCCCAGTGAGCCTTTGGCTCAAATCCAAAGTCCTTTGGTTGGCCATGGACTCTGATCTCTACATTGTCGCTGTCATCTCTTCCCTCTACTACTGTCTGATGGGGAGTATTGGGGATTTGGAGCAATTTATCCCTCAATTCTTCATCTACTAGCTTTAATTGTCCATCTAGTTCCCTTACCTTCTCCGCCAATTCTTTCATCTCTGCAAAGATTGGACTGGGGTCCTTGCCCTCCTTTTTAAGCTTGGGAACCTCCTTTGAGGCTTGATTTTGCCTTGCCTTCATCTCCTCTACCTCTGCCAATATCTTTCTTCTCTTTTCGTCTAATTCCAGGACCTTGTCAATTGGAAAGTTTCCCTCCCTCTTTTTAAGTGCCTGGATTACTTCTTCTGAATTCGCTCTTATCCTTCTAATATCTAACATTCCCATCCTCCTATCTTTTTTAAACTCTGCTTATATCTAACTGCCTAGAAAATAATAAACTCCCGACCCAAATAAGGGACGAGAGTTACCCGCGTTGCCACCCTAGTTAGCCAAAAGGCCCACTTAAGATTAAAAGAGCTCCGGGCTGGATTCAATGTTTTGCTTTGCCAATTTTCACCCCCATTGGCTCTCTATAAAAGCTAGGCATTTACTATTTCCCTTCATTGCTGGACTATTTAATTACAGATATTATAGCTATAATAGGCTGCCTTGTCAAGGGTTAAAAGCAGACATGGACCTTATATATACAATTCGTGGAAAAGAACAAAGTAGCAATTAGAAAATCCTAGGATTTTCCAAGGGCTACTTTTTCATCCTTAGTAACTTATGGTTTTATCTTCTGTGGGAAGTTTCCTTCCTTGCTTATATATACCACATAAATACTTGTCAAAACATTAACTTTTGATTATTGTAATTTCATATCCCCTAATTTGATTAGCCCTCTTTTTCTCATCCACTCCGACACTCCAAAGGATATGAGACCGGGTAAGATAAAGTGCATCAGGAGTATGAGTATGAGGGTCCTTGTACTAGCCCCCATGACATCAATGGTGGCGAATTGCCCAACCAAACCGCTGGTTCCCATACCTGCACCTATCATATCGCTTTCCATCTGCAATAGTTTAGTGGATATGGGGCCTAGTATGGCAGAGGAAACTATGGCTGGTATCCATATGAGGGGATTCTTTACTATATTTGGCACCTGAAGCATAGAGGTCCCTATTCCTTGGGCTATAAAGCCTCCAACTCCATTTTCCCTATAGGATGCAACTGCAAAGCCTATCATATTGGCTGAACATCCTACAAGGCTGGCACCGGCGGCCAATCCCGATAGGCCCAGAGATATGGCTAGGGCTGCGGAGCTAATGGGCAGGGTAAGGACTATACCCATGACTACAGACACTATGATACCCATGGGAACCGGGTGCATTTCTGTAGCTGTGTTTATTATACTTCCAAAGAAGTTCATCACTAGGGACATATAGGGTCCTATATACTGTCCAACGAATCCACCAACTATGATGGTGGCAAGGGGTACCAATACTATATCAACCCTTGTCTTTCCACTTATTAACTTTGAAAACTCTGCTGCCAAGAGGGCCGCTACAAAGGCCCCTACTGGCTCCCCTGTATTTATAATAGCTGTAGCACCATCGAATGCTATGCTGCCTGCCCCTATGGCCCCTACTGCTACAGAGGCAAATATGCCAAGGGGAGGAGCACCTACGCTATAGGCTACACCAGCTCCTATGGCAGGGCCCATTAGTTTTTGTGCCACATTGCCAAAGGCAACCAAGGCCTGTAAATTCAACAATGTGCCCAACTGTTTTGTAATCAATCCAATAAGTAAAGAGGAAAAAAGCCCAAGGGCCATGCCATTCAGTACCTTTACAAAATAATTTCTTATTCCACTTTTCTTCTTAGCCACAAAATCACTCCTCAATTAGGTGTATTTACACCTGTCTTGTCACTACTGAGTATAAATATACCACTTTAATCTTCCTTTATCAAGTAGTTTTTCCCCATCAGGGCCTCTTTTATTCTTTCAAACATCTCCTCGTCTTCAATCTCAATGGTGTGGAGGTGTACACCGTCTGTCAAAGATGAGAGGGGCTCTGCCTTGGTCTTATTCAGATTTTCCATAAAGAGCCCAAGGTCGTGTCTGGACCCTATTTGCAGCTGAGATTTGATTTCTCCATATAGGGGGTGTTCGACTACTACATCTATTATTTTCCCTCCTAAATCCACTATGGTCCTAAGTTCCTCTTCTATTTCCTCATTGCTTTGATGAATACAGGCTATGGTCCTTGTAATAACCTTGCTTTTAAAGGGTCTCGGCATTATATAGCCCTGGGGCGTTGCAAGTATGTCCTCGCCCCTTGCCCTCAGTATTGCTATATCCTGTACTATGACCTGCCTGCTGACCTCAAATTTCTCAGACAAATCGGTGCCCTTAATAGGATTCTCTGCCATTTTTAGGGCTTTTACTATCTCTTCTCTTCTTTCATTGGCATCCATATAATTCCTCCTTTAGGAATTAGTGTTCAAACCTCAAATCCTGTCCATAAAACTTGAGAGGTATAAATTTATCTAGTATCCTTGAAAATACCCTGTCCGTGTAGATTTCTGATATCTCCTTGGGTGTCAAGTTTGTAGATATGATGGTCTTCTTGCTGCCCAGTATTCTAGTATTTACTATGTTAAATATTTCAGCATTGGTGAAGGTATTGGCTACCTCTGTACCTAGGTCGTCTATAATCAACAAGTCTGCTTCAAATAGTAGATTATATTGGCTGTCGTCTAGTCCACTACTATTTCTCCTAAATCTATGGCTCTCTATTATTTCCAAAATGGTGAAGGCTGTTTGATAGATTACAAGTTTGTTTTTATCCAAAAGAGACTTTGCTATACAATTGCTGAGGAAGGTCTTGCCAAGTCCAGTAGTCCCATAGAATAGAAGGTTTTCTCCATTGATCTCGTCAAAGTTGTTTATAAATCCCTCTGCTATTCCCGCTATTTCTATCATGTTTTCCCTGGGTGTCAGCAGTTCCTTTTCAAAGGGTTGATCTTTGAACAGGTCTATATTAAAGCTTTGGAAATTCTGTTCTTTAATCATATTTTCCATATTGGACATCTTGTAGGTCCTGGATATTATGGCCTGTCTAAGGCAGTTGCATTGACTTCCGTCCTCTAGGTATCCCCTATCCATGCATATAGGGCAGTCATGCCTTATATCCATATAGTCCATGGGAATATTTGATTCTGTCATTAGGTAGGCCTTTTCCATCTTTAGCTTTTCTATAGTATCCCTAGCCCTTTCCATGGCCTCCTGATACTTGTCAGGATTTCCAAGTATGTACTTGGACATGGCGATGCTGGCCTTGCGTATCTCCTCATCGATCCTCTTGATGGCAGGGACATCCCTATAGACCTTTTCCCTTCTAAGGCCTTGCTCCCGCTCCTGCCTATCCCTTTTCTTTTCATATTCAATTGACAGTTCCTTTAATATTGCCTTGTACATTTTACGCTTCTCCCTTTACTCTTTGCTGGTAGCTTTCCCTCTTTTTCCTTGCTATATCTTCTAGCTCCTCAGCCGTATATTTATCTGACCTTTGCTCAAAATTGTGAAACCTAGTTTTTAATGGACTTCCCTTGCCCTGGCTGGGCCTAGAGGGGCTATAGGACTTCTTCTCCACTGGCCTGTCTTTTTCTTCTATGTCTTCAAGGGTCTGTATATTCTTTTTATACCAGGAGCCAAGTATGCCGTCAATATAGTTTAGGTTTGGATTTGCCACTTTTGAGGAGCCTTCGCATCCCTTTAGGACCATCTCCATTGAAAACTTATATTCGTCGAACCACCTGTCTATAATCAGCATATCCTTTTCTGTAGGAGACCTATGGTCCATTCCCAAGGCCCTGAGGACTCTTTGGTATCTGTAGTATTTTTCATCTTGGCTTCTGAAATGGTCTAGAATTGCATCCATATTTGTCAGTCCATTGTCATACCAGTTCCTTATGATTCCTTCGACATAGTTGATATTTCTAACGCCCTTTCTCTCTACACCATATCTGAAGGCCTTTTCTATGACATCTGGGTTCATATTGTAGTCTTCTATCCAGGACAGTATTCTTTGTTTCTCTGTTGCCACGGTTTGCCTTCTCATTATATCGTCGATATTATTAAACATTTGGTTTATTATAGGTATTTGGTTTGCATCTATGAGCTCCTTTGGACCCAGGGTTTTTTGTTTCTTCCTTGCCTCCTCCTTGGGAGCAAATACGCCCAGATTGTTTTTTATGTATAGTTGCCTTAGGCTCAAAAACTTAACCTTGTAGTCGTATTTATTGTCTTCCTTTACTTCCATCTTTTCTATTATTCCCTTTTTCTCCCAGAAGTCCCAGGCATTTAAAACATCTTCTAGGGATATTTCCAGATGCTTAGCAATTATTTGATTGCTTATCTCCAGTTTTTCCTCCTTGTCGTGGGCATACTTATATCCCAGCAGGTACACCTTTACATAGGTGCCATTTGCCATGGGCATAAAATCGTTTATAAATATATTCTCTATGGGGGTGTCCCCCAGGTCCATATCTGTGGTTTCCAAAATGAAACTCATACTATCAACTCCTATGTTGTCTCTCTTTCGCTCCTAATGGAAAAAAACCTTTTCTTATCTATAATCATTTTGTAGATATAATTATATATCTTTTCGCCCCTTATTACAAAAGAAGATTTTTCTTCTAGATAATAGGGATTGTTCAGGTCCAGATCAGGATTGTAAAATTCATCTAGATAATAGCCAATGGGCCGAAAGCCGATTTTTTCATATAGCCTATAGGCCCTTTTGTTGAATTCCGTCACTTCTAGTATCATCTTTCTCATCTTCATTTCCCTAAAATAATAGGCCAAAAAACTATCCAATATCTCCGTCCCATATCCCTTGTTCATGTGCCTAGGGTCCAGTACTATGCCCAGTGTAGAAATCCTCCTGATAAACTTGATGTCCTTTATCCCCATATATCCAATCAGATCATTATCTTCATTTCTTATGCTAAAATACCTATTGAAAATACTGCTAACCTTCATCCTATACCACTTGTTCATTTCCCTGGCAGATAGGTCTGGAAAATTGTAGTCTCCAAGCAGGGGATTATCGTGCCTAGCCCACCTGCTCATTTGAAATACGTCATCCAGCTCTAAATTCCTTATAACTACCCTCTTTCCTCTGGTCTCCATTTATATCACTCCGTCTGTTTAATTGACAATGCACAATACACAATTGTAGACTGCGAATTGTGCATTGTGCATTGTGTACTGTTCAATACTTATTCCCTTGATATATTGACGAACTTGGTAAATTCCTTCTTAAATACTAGGTCAAGGTTGCCCGTAGGTCCATTTCTATGCTTGGCTATAATTAGCTCTCCAATGTTTTTCTTTTCTGAGTCTTCATTATAGTAGTCATCCCTATAGAGAAATAGGACCACGTCAGCATCCTGTTCTATGGCACCGGATTCCCTCAGGTCGGACAAGATTGGCCTGTGGTCTGCTCTGAGTTCTGGTGCACGGCTTAGCTGAGATAGGGCAACTACTGGACATTCCATCTCCTTGGCCAGGGCCTTGAGACCCCTTGAAATGGCAGATATTTCCTGCTGCCTATTTTCTGTTCGCCCCTCCATCTGCATTAGCTGCAAATAGTCAATTAGTATGAGGTCTAAGCCCTTTTCTATCTTTAATCTCCTGCTCTTGGCCTTCATCTCCATGAGGGAGATA
>JBBAEY010000063.1:0-13368 GCA_041655755.1 Tissierellaceae bacterium | reverse complement strand
ACGCCACCAGCGTAGGGGGGATAATAGTAGATGGAGGGAAGTTTAATTGGGAAAGCGGTAAGTTTTATCACCTAGTAGATAGGGACCCCGCCTATCATGGCCTTAGCTATACAGAAAACTTCAAGGAGAAGGCCTATATTACCAAGGCCAGGGTGGCATTTCTCAGGGATATAGGTGCTGTAATGACCCCCTTTAATGCCTTTTTAACCAATTTAGGAACAGAAACCTTGGCCCTTAGGATGGACAGACATTCTGAAAACGCCCTGAAGATCGCAGAGTTTTTGGAAGAGAACCCAAAGGTCCAGTGGGTCAACTACCCACTTCTAAAATCTTCCCCCAGCTATGAATTGGCAAGGAAATATTTACCCAAGGGAGGAAGTGGAATTATCTCCTTTGGGCTAAAGGGTGGAGTGGAAGAAGGAAAGAAATTCATAGACAATGTAAAATTAGCGTCCCTAGTGGTCCATGTAGGGGACATCAGGACCCATGTACTTCATCCAGCAAGCATGACCCATAGGCAGCTATCAGAAGAGGAAAAAAGAGCTGCAGGAATAGGGGAGAATATGATTAGGTTGTCTGTAGGTATCGAAAACGTCGACGATATAATAGAGGACTTGAAAAGGGCCTTGGAGGTGATATAGATGCCAGTTGTAGTAGCAAAGGGACTTCCCGCCGAGAGGATTTTGAGGGAGGAAAATATATTTGTTATGAATAGTCTTAGGGCCGATACTCAGGATATTAGACCTCTAAAAATAGGGATACTAAATCTAATGCCCAAAAAGATAGAGACGGAGATTCAGTTCTTGAGACTCCTTTCCAATAGTCCACTGCAAATTGAAATCAACCTCATAAGACCAGGCTCCCATGAATCTAAAAACACTAGTCTAGAGCATTTAGAGAGGTTTTACAAGACCTTTGACGAGCTAAAGCATGAAAAGTTCGACGGGATGATAGTCACTGGGGCACCAGTTGAGCTAATCCCCTATGAGGACGTGAGATACTGGAAGGAATTACAGGAGATACTGGACTATATAAGGAAGAATGTTCACTCTACTATCTTTATATGTTGGGCATCACAGGCGGCCCTATACCACTACTATGGGATAGAAAAGCATGAGAGTGAGAAAAAGATTTTTGGGGTCTATGACTTTGAAATCTTGGAGGACAGTCTATTAACCAAGGGCTTTGACGATGTATTCAAAATGCCCCAATCCAGACATACCTTTGTCAAGGAAGAGGATATTAGGGGTATAAGGGATCTGAAAATCATTGCCAGTAGGGAAGACACTGGGGTAAATTTAGTCACAAGCCATGACAGCAGGTTTATATTTATAGCAGGACATGGAGAATATGATAAGCACACGCTTCTGGACGAATACAATAGGGACCTGGGCAAGGGACTTGATATCCAGATGCCAATAAACTACTTTAAGAATGACAGGCCTGAGGAGGGAGTATTGGTTAATTGGAGGTCCTATTCAAATCTACTATTTGCCAACTGGCTAAACTACTGTGTCTACCAGGATACCCCCTACCAAATTCAAGACATACTCGAAAAGGCCATATAAATATTGTAATTTACTTTTGACCGCCCCTAGGATATAATTACATTTAACTAAATAGGGGGTGTGTCAAGTGAAAACACTTGCAGCTGATAAGGTAATCTACAAGTTTTCCAATGAGATGGAAGCGGTGATTACCGTAGAACAGGGGGATGTATTAAAGGTTCAGACCAATGACTGCTTTTTTCAGCAAATATATGAGGAAAGCCAGGTGCTGGAGACTATAGACTATGATTTACTAAATCCAGCTACAGGACCTATCTATGTAAAGGGTGCAGAGCCTGGAGACTTGTTGAAGGTAAAGATTTTAGATATTGAAGTAGGTCCCAAGGGTGTGGCAGCAGTCGTAGCTGGAGAAGGGGTCCTAGGGGAACAGGTAAGGAGTCCAAAGGTCCGCATAATAGATATAGTTGACAATCATGCCATCTATGCTGAAAACATAAGGATTCCCATAGACCCTATGATTGGAGTAATTGGGGTGGCTCCAGCAGCGGAAGATGGAGAATGGGCTACCAATAGCCCCTGGAAACATGGTGGCAATATGGACACAAGGGATATAAGGGCTGGTTCAACCCTGTATTTTCCAGTGGAGCAAAGAGGGGCACTGCTAGCCCTGGGAGATTGCCACGCTGCCATGGGGGACGGAGAGATGTGCTTTACAGGTTTGGAAGTCTCTGCGGATGTCCTGCTGAAGCTAGAGGTAATTAAGGGAAAGTCTATAAAATGGCCCCTGGTGGAAACTAAAGACCATACCATGGTCATCGCATCGGGAGATACAATAGACGAGGCAATTTATGAGGCTTCAAATCAGGCCATTGCACAAATGAGGGATAGTTTGCAAATTGAATGGGAAGACGCCTATATTCTTGGAAGCCTAGTAGTGGATTTAAAGATATCCCAGGTGGTTGACCCCAAGGTGACAGTCAGGGCAGCTATACCCAAAAACATAGTGTCAACGGAGGGAATAATTGAGTCCATCTAGGAATTAGTTTTAAGCTGGCAATAAACGGGACGTTAAACAGGATAGAAACTCATAGTTCATCCCATTTAACGTCCCGTTTAGTCCTTTTAGCGTGTAAAGATTAAAAGTTTTACCGTTTTACAGAATTATATTTGATGCTATATCATTTACTATATCCACTTAAAAAAGAACTTCCCTTTTCTGTAATATAACTACCTCGTCTGCCGATTTCTATCTTAATAAGCCCTAGATCCCTTAAAATAGAGAGGGAATTTTTCAAATGATTTTCCTTTATATCATGGTCCCAGCGGCCTAGGGTCTCTAGAAGATGTTTTCTACCTGCCGTCTTGTCAATCTTGTTTAGGTGTACGATGGCCTCCAAAATGGCCACTGCATTTTTTACCGTCGTTCTTTCCTCAAGTATGGAAATTTCATCTTCATAGGGGCTTAGGGTGGCCTCTTCTCTAGTTAAGTCCCTATGGATATTCAGGCTGCTCTTTATATACTCGGGAAGGGAGCATGAATCAATGGTTTTGCTGTCGCTAAATGTATAGAGATAGGTGACTACATTTTCAAGTTCCCTTATATTTCCTGGCCAGCTATAGTTGATTAGCTTATTTAGGCAATCTTCGGACAGCTTATCTGCTTTACCTGAAAAATATTCAATCAGAAGGGGTATGTCCTCTAGCCTTTTTCTAAGGGGAGGTATATTAATTGGAAAGGCATTTAATCTATAGAACAAATCCTTCCTAAACAAGTCTTTTTCCATCATATCCGACAAATCCTTGTTGGTTGCAGAAATGATCCTTACATCTACGTTAATCATCTTATCGGATCCTATGGGCATGACCTGTCTCTCTTGCAGGACCCTTACGAGTTTTGATTGCAGGTGGTGGGGCATATCCCCTATTTCATCGAGAAAGATAGTCCCATGATTGGCTATTTCAAAGAGCCCCTTTTTACCGCCCTTTAGGGCACCTGTAAAGGAACCGCTTACATAGCCAAAGAGCTCACTTTCCAATAGGCTTTCAGGCATGGCAGCACAGTTTACAGCGACAAAGGCCTGGCTGCTTCTAGATGAGGAATTGTGAATGGCCTGTGCGAAAACTTCTTTTCCCGTTCCAGTCTCTCCTGTTATCAAGATACTTATATCCGTCTTGGAGGCTTTTTTGCTCATTTCGATGAGCTTGTACATTTGAGAGGACTGGGTAACTATACTTTCAAAATTATATTTTGCTATATGGCCCTTTAATCTAAGTTTATTGGACAGGTTTTGTTCCAGTTTTTTTATGTAAGTCACTTCCTGAAAGGTAAAGTACATATTGTATTCATTGTTAAAGTGGGAGATGTTCTTCTTCTCATAGGTTACATGCTTGTTATTATAGGAAATTAGGCCATCTTGGGCTCCGCCTTCCTCATACTTTTGAAAACTAGGATCGTCCATTATTTCATATATATTGTATCCCCTTATATCCTTTTTGATGTCAAATATTTCCCTGAACTTCCTGTTGTAGATTAGGACTTCCCCATTCTTCGAAGTTAGGAGAATGCCATCGTTAGACAGGTCCAGGAGGTGATCCAAGATTTCTGTCCTAGTGAGTAATTTATTGTAGTTTTCTTCGATTCCAATATTGGTACTGAAGATTTTCTGGTAGTAGTTGTAGAGATTCACTTGAATTTTCCTGTCGTTAATATTTAAGATATTGATTATTAGCAATATGGTGCTAATGTCCAATACCCTATGGCCTACGTCAAAGAAGGTCTTTATATATGGGGGTATCATTTCTGGCTCTGATGGAGATACTGCAATTTTAATATGATTGTAGTCCTTTCCAACCTCATATGGTATCAAATTAAGGTGTTTAACTCCTATATCATATAGGGAAGATACGGAGTTCAATACAGTTTCAATGTCGTCATTGACGACTAGGACATCGGTGTTTTCAGGGATTTTAAAAAGCTGTCTCACATTGCTCTTTAAAAATGTTCTTTGGGCCACTATAATATTCTTTGGGTCCCTGACCTGATTTCTTATCTTAAAGGCCCTGCTGCTTGCCATCGCCAAGACTAGGTCTTCCCCTATAAGGGTATTGTCACTTAATTCATCTATATAATAATTTCTAATGCTCACCTGGTCGCCGAAAATCTCCTCTAAATTCTCCCTCAATATATGTCCAACGGAATTAGGTTGGCTACTCTTCATTATATTATCTGTAACTATGGCAATTGATTTCATACCTACCACTCCTCCTAAGCTACTAAAGTAAATATTATCCTATTTTTACTTCTTATGCAAGTTATTTGATATCTTACAGTAAAGTGGCATAGTTCTTGCTTGTATAATATATAGAAGTTTGAAGGGGTGAAAAAATGGAAGGTAAAATTCTATGTGATGATTTTCTAAAAAATCGTAGATTAACTAATTTAAGGATAAACGATAGCAGGACAAGGGCCGTATATTTTGTAAATACTCCTGACCTAGCTTCTAATAAATATATAAAGACTATGGAAGTTATGGAATTAGGTGGATATGGGATAGCAGCCGTGGAGCCAAAAATAGAAGCTGACGACTTCGATTTCTTTGGAGATGACTTGTATATATTAGAATACCGGGGGGATTCAACTACAATCTACAGTTATGAATTTGAAAATGGGGAGCTGAGTCTATATTGCGAGATTCCATTTAGGATAGAGGAGTATTATGTAGATGAAGGCAGGGTATATTTTACCTCCATAATCAAGGAAAAACAATCGGTGGAATCAGCCGTATGTGGAACTGTGGTTCCCTTTTATCAGGAATCCTTGGGCTATTCATCCCATAGTAAGAAGGCCCTATTTGCATTTGACACCAATAGCAGGGAATTAAATAGACTTAGTGCCCTGAATTTCCATTTGGATGACCTTGTATTCGATATGGACAATCACATGATAGCCTTTACAGCCTTTAATATTTACAAGCACAAGCCAGTTCCATCTGATATTTACACCTATGATTTGGATAGTAGGATTGTAAAAAAGTGGACCAATGGAAGCTATAGGATAAGCTATATTGACCTCTTATTTCCCCAGAAGATAGTATTTATGGGGCTGGATATAAATGAAAAGAAGAGGAATGACAATCAAAATATCTATCTAATTGATATGGTGGATGGAAGCTGCAAACTATTCAGAGAACCATTCGATAAGAGCAATGAGTTTCCAGGTATTACCAGTGACAGCAGGCTTTCTACGATGAAACCAGTTGTAGTACACAAGGGGGAGTTTTACTTTGTGGTATCAGATAGGTTTAAGGAGAGCCTGAACAAGATTGACAGGCAGGGAAATTTAGTAGATTATGATATAGGACTTAGGATCATAGACGACTACAAGTTTTTAGAGGAGGCTATCCTACTAATAGGATTGCAGGAGGAAGGCTTACACGAATTATACCTATATGATGGAGCAGGATTAAGACAACTTACTAAATATAACGATTGGTTTTGGGAAGAGAGAAGGATGAGACCACCACACTATATTAAGTTTGATGTCGAGGGAGTCGAAATCGACGGGTGGGTTATTTCCCCCTTAAACTTTAATCCACAGAAAAAACACCCTGGGGTCTTGGTGATACACGGGGGCCCCAAATCCTCCTTCACAAGTGTTTATGACCATACAATGCAGTTATTGGCGGCCAATGGCTACTTTGTCTTTTATTCCAACCCACAGGGAAGTGACGGCAGGGGGGACAAGTTTTTGGATATTAGGGGTAGTTTTGGGTATCTGGCCTATAGGCAGTTGATGCACTTTGTAGACAGGGTATTGGAGGAATACCCCCAAATAGATGAAAATTATCTGGGGGTCATGGGACATTCCTATGGGGGCTACCTGACTAACTATATAATTACAAGGACCGGTAGATTTAAGGCGGCTGTGTCTGAAAGCAGTATAAGCAATTTGGTGACGGCTTTCACTTCTTCGGACATTGGCTATCAATATATATACGAGTATATGGGCGAGAAAACACCTTGGTCTGACCTCAGTTCATATATTGAATCTTCACCTATTACACAGGCCACTAATGTATCGACTCCAACCCTTTTTATACATGGTACTGAGGATGGAAGGTGCAACTATACCGAATCCCTAAATATGTATGGGGCACTAAATTACCATGGTATAAAGACAAAGCTATGCCTTATGGAGGGGGAGGGCCACAATATTGCAGCTAGGGCAAGGCCCAGGCTTAGAAAACATAGGTACAAGGAAATATTAAAATGGTTTGATGAAATAATGAATGGAGAATAGGGAAATGAATGATATGGATTTGCTAAAGCGATTAATAGAGATGGACACATCAGAGCTGGAGACAGCTAATGAGGCAGTGGAATTCCTATCTAGCTACCTGAAGGATAGGGGGATAGAGGGGAAGGTCATAGAATTCAATGGTTACAAGAGCTATGTGGCCAGTTTCGGGGAAGGTGACAGGACAATTGTACTAAATGGGCATCTAGATGTGGTCCCCGGAGACAAAAGTCAATTTGTTCCAGTTGAAAAAAATGGTCGCATTTACGGTAGGGGTAGTGCAGATATGAAGGCCGGCTGCCTTGCCATGATAAATGCCGCTGTCGAATTGGCAAAGGAGCCTATAGGATGCAAGCTAATGCTGCAGCTTGTAACTGATGAAGAGAATGGCGGTTTTAATGGCACAAAAAACCTAGTTGATTTGGGTTACTTGGGGGATTTTGTCATCTGTACAGAGCCGACAAACCTGAATATTGGAGTTCAGTCTAAGGGCTTCATGAGGGTGGATATAGAGTTTGAAGGAAAGGCGGCCCACGGGAGCAGGCCCTGGGAGGGTCACAATGCCATAGAGAAGGCCTTTGGGGAATACGAAAAGATACTCAAAATTCCCATGTTAAATGAAGGCTCCCAGTATTACGAGAGCTCAACAGTAAATCTAGCATTGATAGAGGGAGGTGATGCCTACAACAAGGTTCCGGATAAAAGCTTAATAGGCTTAGATATTAGGTATGTGCCAAGTATCAATCCATATAAACTCATAGAAGAACTAGGGAAAGCGGTAGATGGCAAGGTAGAGATGAAACTATTGGGACATGCAGTCAACTCTAGCCCGGAGGACAGCTATATAAGGTGGTTTGTAGACACTATAAATAGTTTTGGCTTTCCAGAGCAGGTATCCCTGTATGGACAACACGGTTCGTCAGACGGCAGATTTTTTGCCAGTAAGGGAATACCAGTAATAGAGTATGGACCCAAGGGGGATAATTGGCATGGAAGTGAAGAGTATGTAGAAATTGAGTCAATATTCGATTTAGAGGAAATACTTAAGGCTTTTATCAGAAGATTTTAGAAGGAGAAATTATCTTTTAGAAAGAGGGGGAAGTTATGTCAAGGAAAATAATTTCGATGTTGTTAGTAGCTATATTGGTGCTATCGCTCCTGGCAGGATGTGGCTCCAAGGACCTAGAACAACCTGCTGGAGGCAACGAGCCTACAGGAGGACAGCAGTCAGGAGGGGATAAGCAGGAGACAGTGGCCAAGGGCAATGAGCAGATTGTAGTTGCCCTAGAGGCAGATATTACCTCACTGGATCCACAAGGACACAATGACGTAATGTCTGAGAAGGTATCTTTTTTGGTCTTTAATAGGTTGTTTAGGTTGAATGAGGACTTCGAGGCTATTCCAGACCTAGCGGAAGATTGGTCTCAGCCATCTGACAAGGAGTGGCTATTAAAGATTAAAGAAGGGGTAAACTTCCACAATGGAGAAGAAATGACAGCAGAAGATGTGAAATTTAGCATGGAAAGATCCATTGAGTCCCCAAAGGTACAGCACGTCTTAGAACAATTGGAAAAGGTTGAGGTAGTGGACAAATACACTGTAAAGGTCACTACAAAGGATGTATTCGCACCATTTATTAATACCCTAGTACACGCTGGTATATCTGTACTGCCAAAGGATTATGTTGAGTCTAATCCGGACTGGGCAAATAAGCCCATAGGCTCGGGACAATATAAGTTTGTAGAGTGGGTATCTGGCGACAAGATTGTATTGGAGAAAAATGAGGACTACTACGACAAGGGTGAAGTAGGGGTTGCGGATAAGATTGTCTTTAGGGTAATCCCAGAGGGAACTAGTAGGACCATTGCCCTTGAAACTGGAGAAGTAGATGTGGTTGTAAGCCTTGAGGCAATGGATGCACCCAAGGTAAGGGATAATTCTGATCTGACCCTATATGAAAAACCGTCTACCAACTTCTCATATTTGGGTATGAATACTCAGAAGGCACCTTTTAACGATAAAAAGTTTAGACAGGCCATGAATTATGCCATAGATAAAGAGGCCATATTGGCCATAGCCTTAGACGGAGAAGGGGTCATCGCTACATCTATGACATCTGATGCCTTGCTGGGACACGTTGCCAGTGATTATGACTATGACCCTGATAGGGCTCTGGAATTGTTGAAGGAATCAGGCAAGGAAGGAATAAGTATTGAGATATGGGCATCAGGGGACGTGAGAAAGAGGGTAGCTGAAATAGCTCAGGCCAACTTACTTGATATAGGAATAAGCTCTGAGATAAAGATGTATGAGTGGGGAGCCTTTATAGATGCTACAAACTCTGGCAGCCAACCTATGTTTACCCTTGGTTGGGATTCTAACCCAGATGTCGATGCAACCTTGACACCTCAGTTTACTACTGGAAGTATAGGGGCACAAAATAGGGCTCAATATTCAAGTGACAAGGTGGACAGGCTGATAGCTGAAGGAAGGGCAGAGCTTGACAATGTAAAGAGAAAGGAAATATATGAGGAAATCTATAGGACCTTAAACGACGATGCACCTTGGGTACCCCTATATATAGAAAATAAGATTGTTGGGGCAAGGGCTGGATTAAAAGAAGTAAAATTAAATTCCCAAGGATTAATCGATTTACACAAGCTGCATTATTAATATGGGCTATATTTAATAGATCAATATGATAGGATTATTTTAATCCTATCATATTGAAATTTCCTGCGATGAAGGGAGAACTGGACAATGATTAAATATATACTTAGGAGACTGATGTTTCTTATCCCTGTCGTAATAGCTGTGACCTTTGTTGTTTTCTTTATAGTTAGCCTTTCACCCGGCAACATAGCAGCCATGATTATCGGAGATGGTGCAACCAAGGAATCCATAGAACAACTGACTGAAGAAATGGGCTTAAATGACCCCATTATAGTCCAATATGGCAGATATATATCCAAACTAGTAACTGGGGACATGGGAAAGTCTTACGCTACGGGAAAGGACGTATCCTCAGAAATAGCATCTAGATTTCCCAATACCTTGAAGCTTACAATACTTAGCATCATTATTTCCGTGGGAATATCGATCCCCATTGGGGTTATCTCGGCCACCAAGCAATACTCCATACTGGATTATGTGGGTATGGTCCTGGCCCTAATCGGTATATCCATGCCATCTTTTTGGTTTGGGCTCATGCTAATCATTAGATTTGCACTGAAGCTAGGCTGGTTTCCATCAGGCGGTGCCGAGGGTTGGACTAGCATCATATTGCCTGCAGTTACCCTAGGCGTGGCATCCACAGCCAGCATAACCAGAGTTGCCAGATCCTCCATGTTGGAAGTATTGCCTCAGGACTATATAAGGACAGCCAAGGCCAAGGGGGTAAATAAAAAAGATGTCATCATGACCCATGCCCTAAAAAACGCCTTAATTCCAACCATTACTATTATTGGACTAGAGTTTGGCGAATTGTTGGGAGGGGCAATACTGACTGAAACCGTATTCTCCTGGCCTGGAATTGGCAGGCTCATGGTAGAATCCATTAACAGAAAGGATATACCTATGGTTTTGGGGACAATTATTGTGTTTGCAGTAGGTTTTAGTATAGTAAACCTAATAGTAGATATCTTGTATGCATACATTGACCCTAGGATAAAGGCAAACTACAGGTAAAGAAGGTGTTTATATGACTGAAATAGCTACAAGGCAAAAAGTTGATTTGAAAAAGAAATATAAGAAGAGAAGCCAGATGGCAGACATATGGATAAGGCTAAAACGGAACAGAATGGCCATGATAGGATTGTTTATTCTAATTATATTGATACTAACTGCCGTATTTGCAGACTTTATCGGGGACTATGAAGGAAAGGCCATTAAGATAAACGCCAAGGAGAGATTGGAAGGGGTCAGCAAGGAGCACTATTTTGGCACAGATGAATACGGTAGGGACATATTTACCCGGATAGTCTTTGGCACTAGAACATCCCTATTTGTGGGTACTATATCGGTCAGTATTGCCCTTACATTTGGGGGAATTCTAGGCTCCATAGCTGGATATTATGGTGGGAAACTAGATAATACAATTATGAGAATACTAGATGTACTCCTGGCTATCCCAACTATTCTATTGGCAATTACCATAGTAACCGCTCTAGGACCCGGGTTGGTAAATTTAATGATTGCCGTTGGCATATCAAATATCCCCGGTTTTGCCAGGGTAGTGAGGGCAAATGTATTAGGTATCAAGGATCAGGAATTTATCGAGGCGGCCAAGGCCATAGGCCTAAGGGACCATGAGATCATCCTAAGGCACGTCCTACCAAACTGTATGGCACCCATAGTAGTCCATTCTACCTTAAAGGTAGCAGGTGCAATAATGGCAACTGCTGGTCTTAGCTTTATTGGATTGGGAGTTCAGCCTCCTAGGCCGGAATGGGGAAGTATGCTGTCCAGTGGCAGGGCCTTTATAAGGGACAAGGTCCATGTAGTATTATTTCCTGGCCTAGCCATAATGGTTACCATATTGTCGCTTAATTTATTAGGTGATGGACTGAGGGACGCTTTGGATCCAAGGATGAAACAGTAGGGAGGGTATGCTTTGGACGATAAAATACTAGAAATAAAAAACTTGCATGTTCACTATAAAACAGAAGATGGAGTAGCAGAGGCCCTAAATGGCATCGACCTATCCATGAAAAAAGGACAGACCATAGGCTTGGTAGGGGAGACAGGGGCAGGAAAGACTACCTTGGGGCTTTCCATCCTAAACCTAATCCAAAGGCCAGCAGGTAGAATAGTGGACGGTTCCATAGAGCTGGCGGGAATCAAAATCTTCGAAAAGACAGAAAGGGAACTAGAGAAAATAAGGGGCTCTATGGTGTCCATGATCTTCCAGGACCCCATGACAGCCCTAAATCCCATTATAACAGTAGGAGAGCAAATCCTTGAGGTAATAAAGATACATCAGAAATTAAGCCACAAGGATGCCTCAGAAAAGGCAAGGGAAATGCTGGAATTCGTAGGTATACCTAGGGAAAGATTTGGGGAATATCCCCATCAATTTTCCGGGGGCATGAAGCAGCGGGTAGTTATAGCCATTGCCCTAGCCTGCGAACCACAATTGCTCATAGCAGATGAACCGACAACAGCCCTTGACGTAACTATTCAGGCACAGGTATTGGAATTAATGAAGGAGCTAAAGGAAAAGATGTCCATGGGCATGCTTATGATTACCCACGACTTGGGAATTGTAGCTGAAATATGTGATGAGGTTGCAGTCATATATGCTGGTAGAATTGTAGAGCAAGGAAGATTGGTTGACATATTCAAAAACGCTAAACACCCATATACGGAAGGTCTTTTTAATTCCATACCCAATATTGAGGATAGGAAGGAAGAACTAATACCAATAAAGGGACTGATGTCAGACCCCTATAACTTGCCGAAGGGATGTAGCTTTTACGATAGATGCGACTATGCAATGGATATATGTAGGGACAAAAAACCTGACAAGCTGTATTTCAACGATAAGCACTTTGCAGAATGCCATCTTTACAAGGGAAACAAAGATTTTCTACTAAAATATGCACAAGCTGAAGACTAGGAGGTGCCTTTATGGGAGATATAATTTTAGAAGCAAAGAACTTGAAAAAGTATTTTCAGACGCCAAAGGGCATGTTGCATGCCGTAGACGATGTCAGTTTTAAATTAAAAGAGGGCACAACCTTGGGACTAGTTGGGGAGTCAGGATGCGGTAAATCTACAATAGGCAGGGTCTTGCTGAGATTAATAGAGGCTACAGATGGACAGGTAGTATATAAGGGTCAGAATATAATGGAATTAAGTGGTGGACAGATGAGGGAGCTAAGGAAGGAATTACAGATTATATTCCAGGATCCATACGCCTCCCTAAACCCAAGGATGACCGTAAGCCAAATAATAGAAGAACCTATTAAAAAGAATAAACTCATCAAAAATAAAAGTCAGAGATTTGAAAGAGTGCTTGAATTGATGGAGTTGGTGGGACTTGCCGAAAGACTAGTAAATACATATCCTCATGAACTAGATGGAGGCAGAAGACAGAGGATTGGAATAGCCAGAGCCCTTTCCCTGAATACAAAGTTCATAGTGTGCGATGAACCCGTATCTGCCCTTGACGTGTCTATCCAGGCACAGATACTAAATCTAATGAAGAGGATACAAAAAGAACTGGGCCTTACCTATCTTTTCATAACCCATGACCTGTCCGTCGTCAACCACATTTCAGATGAAATAGCGGTTATGTATTTGGGAAAGATAGTTGAAAAGACCAGATCAGAGGAATTGTTCAGAAATCCAATGCACCCCTATACCCAGGCCTTGCTCTCGGCCATACCTAAGCCGGCCATAGACAGGAGGGAGGAGAAGATTATCCTGAGGGGGGAGATAACATCTCCCATAAATCCCAAAGCCAATTGTAGGTTTTCCAACAGGTGCAACCAGGTAATGGATATATGTAGAAATGAGGAGCCGAAATTAAAGGAAATAAGGCATGACCATTACCTGGTTGCA
>JBBAEY010000062.1:0-13496 GCA_041655755.1 Tissierellaceae bacterium | reverse complement strand
CCTGTTCCCATACCGAACACAGAAGTTAAGCATCTAAGCGGCGATGGTACTTGGGTGGCAACGCCCTGGGAGAGTAGCAAGTTGCCAGGCAATATATAGACCCCTATTACAAATTTGTAATAGGGGTCTTTTTAAATATATGCTTTTTTATATAAAGGGCAAGTAATGGCTGTTTTCCTCCCTAAAGGGTCTGGATACAATCTCCTCCAGAATGCCAACGCCCTTTACAATATTCTCATTATCCACTGCTCCAAAACTAATTCTAATATAGTTAGAGTATATGGACTGGTCTACAAAGAATACCTTGCCAGGGACTATGGCAAGCCCCTTTTCACAGCATTGGTCATATAGGTCCAGGGCATTTAAATCCTGGGGAAGTCTTACCCATATACTTAGCCCCCCCTTGGGCTTTACATAGGATAGGCCATACTTAGTTAATCTGTCCAACTCCCCTGTCATTATCTCGTATTTTTTCCCATATAGGTCCTTAATATTATCTATGTGTTTTTTCCAATATCCCTTCCTGAGGTAAAGGTCGAAGGCCCTTTGCAGAAAGGCAGATGAAGATACATCTGTGCTGTGCTTTGCCTTGATGATCTCCTTGAAGAGAAAGTTTGGCAGGGTAAGGAAACCTATTCTCACACCCGGCATAAATATCTTAGAAAAGCTTTTAATAAAGATTACCTGATTTTGAGAATCTATTGATTTTAAGGGGGTTCTCAAATCCTCCTCATAGGACAGGTCCGTTAAAAAATCGTCCTCAATAATATAAAAGTTATTTTGACTGGCTAGGGATAGGATCTCCCTCTTAACATCATCACCATATGAATAGGTGGTAGGACTCTGGTAATTGGTCATCAAATATAGAAACTTGGGTTTATATCTTTTTACATAGGATTTTAGCAAACTCAAGTCTATCCCATCTTCCTCTAGGGGAATGCCGATTATTTTGGCACCCCTGGACTTGAATTGGGCTAGGGCACCAGAATAAGTTGGATTTTCAACAAATACTACATCACCCGGGTTAATCAAGGATTTAGATACGATGTCTAAACCCTGCTGCCCTCCAGATGTAATCAGTATTTGGTCCTTATCTACCTGGGTATTGTAGTTGTCTAACAAAAATTTTGAAATAGACTCCCTCAGGGGCTCATATCCAGTGACTTCAGGGTAGAGAAAGGCATGACCTGCATCCCTATCTAAGACCTCAACCAGAGATTGCTTAAATTCCTCAATGGGAAATAGGTCAGGGGTAGGGGATATGGAGGCAAAATTTATACTACCCTTGGATATGGGAAGGATACCAGAAATCATGAGTTCCATGTCCCCCTCCGCAGTATAGGACAAATCCTCTGCAAGGGGAAGCCTCTTTATATATGTACCGCTTCCCTTGATAGAGTAAACATAACCCTCCTGTTCCAGAAGCTTATAGGCACTGACAACTGTCACATTGTTTACAGCTAGATGTTTTGCAAGGCTCCTTATGGAAGGTAATTTGTCCTTGTCCAGTTGGTTATCCTCGATTAAATCCTTAAATCTTTCAAATAACTGTAAGTATAGGGGTATATCAGATTCCTTATTCAATGAAATTTTTTCCATGCTAATCCTCCTCATATAAATGTATGGATACATTTAGTATAGCATACTTGGTATGGAAAATACAAAAATAATCCCCTCTTAGGGGATTATTCAATAACTACTTCAACCTTTGTGCCATCTTCACTATTTACGTCGACGATTTTTCCAGTTGCACCACTTTTAATGGCGGCAAATATCTCTTCCAAATCATCTTCGGATAGGCCGGCTTCTTTAATTTCGGGGGAAAACTTACCAGCCAGCTTTACTCCTACACTAAAGAGTGAGAGGGGTAGAGTTACATTGACCTTGGTATTGTCTCCCGGTTCAAATACCCTGATTTTCAGCCATTTGGCCTTCGAGTCGGTGGGTAGAAGCTCATCAGGCCTATCTGTATCATCCAAGGCCTCCAGAAGTTTGACCCCTTCTTCTGCACTGATTTTTCCTTCCTGAACCATACTTAAGATCTGCAATTTTTCTGACATCTTAGCCCTCCTTATCATTCCTCACCTTGAAGAAGCTTTAGAGCTTCATCAGGCGAAATTTCACCATTGTTCAACTTCTCTAGGACTTCTTTTTTATCTACCTTTGGACCCTCAAACCTTGGACTATAACCAAGGGCCTCTATTACATTTTCAAGTCTTCCCCTTACAGTAGGATAAGAGATACCTAATTCTTTCTCTATTTCCTTTATATTGCCCCTGCTCTTTATGAAGACCTCGACAAAGTCCTGCTGCTCCCTTGTCAATTTGCAAAATTTGCATAGGGTAAAGTCTCCTTCGATTTTGGTGTGGCACTTGTGGCAGCTAAGTCTTGTGACAAACAGTTCCTCACCGCATACGGGGCAGCGCCCCAGAACTTCCCTTCTCATATTCTCATCCCTTCCTTACAATATAGATATCTTAACTTCTGTACCGTCGCCAGTGGAAAGATCAAGCAGATCAAATCTACCGCATCTTCTCAAGCCGTCAAATAATTCCCTAATACTTTCACTGTCAAACTTGTCTAAGGCAACTCTTGTACCTTGATCCAGCCCATCAAGATGCCTCAGAACAAGGGGCTTAAATAAAAAAGCCAAATTTATCATGGATATAATCAACCAAAATGGTATACTGGGCAATCGAAGCCTGAAGTTACTTTTACTATCTATGACCTTAATTTTTATCCTATTAGCCATAGAATCACCCCTATTCCTTATATAATTAACCCCTTAGGATAATAATAATACAATACCTTAATATTGTCAATATAAATATTAAGATAATTAATATAAGTATTAAATAAATTAAGGCAATTAATACTTATAACCGGTGAATGCCAATAAATATTTACTTATTCTCTGGGCCTACTATATGATATAATAGGGCTTAAGACAAAGACTAGGAGACAAGGTCGTATGGAAAAGAGAAAAAGTAGTAAAGGTCTAAAGATACTATTATTAATACTTCTGGCCCTTATGGCATTTTTGCTAGGGAGGACAGATAAGCTAGGGACCCTATCTATCTTCGAATATTTTACAGAAAAAGAAAAGTCCCTCATAGTAAGGGACTCCATAGAAGATGGTGATATACTAGATATAGGCCTATACGGGGGAAATTTAGTTAAATGGAAATACAATAAGCTATCATTCCTAAAGCTTGACGGCACTATGATTGTGGAAAAAGAATTCAAATTTTCCAAACCAGATATACACTTTGGAGACATGTTCATTTACCTCTATGACAAGTCTAGTGGTGACATATACATCTTTGACAAAAAAGGTGAGACCATAAATAGATTGCAATTGGGAAGGGAAATATATAATCTAAAGGAAAGCGGAGGAAATCTTTTTTATCATATAAAAATGGAGGGTTTCGAAATAGTAAATGTATTGGACAGGGATGGGGTGCTGGTAGGTAATTATAGTTATGAAAAGGAAAATATCCTTACCTATAGCTCAAACGAGGATGGAAGGATAAATGCCCTAGGCCTATTGAGCTTGGGTGAGGAAAATCTAGGCTCTAAGATAGATAGCTTTGGGCAGGCAAATGAAAGGCTTGGATCCCTTTTTTTAGAGGGTGAGATAGTCCTGCACCTAGACTTTAGTCCAAAGGATGAGCTGATTATATTGACTGACAGGAACCTATACCTTGTAAGGGATGGCAACATAATGTGGAAGAAGCAGTTTGATCTAGTGAAGGATATAGACATCAGGGGGGATAGGATATATATCCTATATAGCAACTACCTGGAGGTCATGGATTATGGAGGTAGGGTTGAAAGTAAAATAGGCTTTGGAGATGAATATAAGAAAATCGACTTGCTGGGAGATAGGATTATGCTATATGGTGACAATCAATTGATTGTCTTAGACAAGGATAAACAAATACTAAAACATAAGGGGCAAATAAGGAAGGCATACCAGGGTAAAAATGAAATCCTCCTCCTGCTAACAGAGGGGATAAGGACATATGATATAGTAAATAAGAGGGAATAGTATTAATAAAATCTATGGCAGGAGATAAACCTATAAAATATATCTATACTATCGGAGAAATAGAACCAAAAATACTATAATATTAATAAGAATAATTTTAGGGGGAATTACAATGAAAATAGAAGTAGATGCAAGGAAAGAGGCCTGCCCTAGACCTGTCATAATGACTAAAAAAGAATTAGATGGAATGGAAAATGGACTAGTAACCACAATAGTAGACAATGAGGTGGCAAAGGACAATGTATCCAAACTGGCTATCTCCCTTGGATATAGCTTTATAATAGACAAGGGGAGGGACAGTGAATACTATATTCATATCACAAAGGGAAATGTAAGCGAAATTAAGGCAGATGAAGCTGACCTGGCAGATGAAGGGCCAGCAGTCTGTATACCAGATACCTTTAAGGACTTGACCATTGCATTTGGTTCAAATAAAATGGGTGGAGGAGAGGAGGAATTAGGCAAGATTTTGATGAAGTCCCTAATCTACACCATAGGGGCAGCGACTCCATTTCCCTCTACCATGGTATTTTACAACTCAGGGGTCTACCTGACCTGTGAAGGCTCTGAAGTCCTAGAAGACTTAAAGGAATTGGAGGAGGAAGGGGTAGAAATTATTTCCTGTGGTGCCTGTTTAGATTACTATCATTTACAGGAAAAGATACAGGTAGGGGAAATTGGAAACATGTATCTTATATATGAGAAGATGAAAAATGCAAACAATACAATCACTTTTGGATAGGAGATATTGATGAATACAGAAGTATATGGAATTCTAGTTTTTAAGTCAACCCATTACACCATAGGGGCAGAAAGTGTATTTAGGGATAAGGAAATCAGTTTCAAAACCATTCCAACCCCAAGGGAAATATCCCTGAGCTGTGGCCTAGCCATTATTTTCGCACTGGATGATTTGGAAAAGGTAAAAGAAGCCATGGATAGTAATCAAATTAAGCTAGCGGGCATATATAGATATACTAGAAATGGAATTCAAAATAAATATGAAAAGATAATTTAGGTGATAAAATGTGGAAGCTTGAAGAGTTAAATAATATTTATTTAAAGGATGCAAAGGGAGATTTAAATATTCTTGGCAAGGGTATCAAGGTTATAATCATACTATTTGCCATAAGGTTTATACTTTCCATCACCGATAGGGTCGTAGACAAGGCCTTATCAAATAGGAAGGAAAGCAGTTACCTTGCCACGGGCAAGAGGGCCCATACCATTGGGGAGCTGCTGAAAAATCTAGTAAAATATACCCTCTACTTTATAGCCACCATAATTATCCTCGATATGTTTAATATAAACACAAGCTCTATTTTAGCCACTGCTGGAATAGGGGGCCTAGCCATAGGATTTGGTGCCCAATCATTGGTCAAGGATATAATAACTGGTTTTTTTATATTTATAGAAGATCAATATGCCGTTGGGGACTATATAAGGTTGGATTCCTTTGAGGGGATAGTAGAGGAGATGGGTATAAGGGTTACCAAGCTCAGGGCCTTCTCAGGGGAGCTCCATATAATTCCCAATGGCAGGATTCAGCAAGTCACCAATAGTAGCAGAGGTGCCATGAGGGCCTTAGTTGTCATATCAGTCCCCTATGAAGAGGATGCTGACAAGGTGATTGACATCCTAGATGAGCTTTGCAAAGATATAGCTTCCAACAATGACTCAGTACTTGAGGGCCCTAATATCCTAGGCATTACAGACCTGGGAGATGACCATATGTCAATTACCATAATAGCTAAGACCAAGCCCATGGAGCAGTGGGCTGTAGAGAGAGAAATCAGAAAAAAGACAAAGGAAGCCTTTCACAGGGAAAATATCAAAATTCCATATCGAAAGGTGGTAATATTTGGAGGTAGTGAAGATGCTTAAATACGAAATGGGAGACACAGTAGCCCTAAAAAAAGGCCACCCCTGCGGAGAAAACAAGTGGGAGATACTTAGGACTGGGGCAGACATTAAACTTGAGTGTCTGGGCTGTCACAGGCAAATATGGCTTACCAGAATGGAATTTGAAAAAAGGGTTAGGAAGATTTTAGTCAAGGATAAGTGGATTAGTATAGTAAATTACAAGGGGAAGGAAGCTGATGAATAGCTTCCTTGATTTCTTTTAAACAAAGTCTAAATATTCAAAAAAGATTTACTTTTTCAAATGACTAGCAAATAGTATATATCTATTAGACAATTTGCCTATTAAATAGTAAACTATATGTAGAGCAGTAAATAGGAGTATAAATACTTTGGAGGTGCGAAAATGTCATTAAATTATGCAAAGCGTATGGACAATATTAAGGCTTCAGAAATCAGGGAATTGTTAAAATTGACACAACAGCCTAACATAATATCATTTGCTGGCGGCATGCCTGCTTCAGAATCTTTTCCCCTTGAAGAACTATTAAAAATCAATAGAGATGTCCTAGAAAATCAAGGTACCGTCGCCTTACAATACGGTCCAACTGAGGGTTATGCCCCACTAAGGGAAGCCATAGCAAAGAGATTGGCAAAGCTTAGCGTAGAAGCAAAGGCTGACGATGTTTTAATCACCAGTGGTTCCCAGCAAGGATTGGATTTTGCAGCTAAGATATTCATAAATCCAGGAGATGTAATTGTCTGTGAAAGCCCTACTTATCTAGGTGCTATCAATGCCTTCAAGGCCTATGAACCAAAGTTTGTTGAAGTGGAAACAGACGACGACGGCATGGACATGGAAGAGCTTGACAGAGTATTGAGCAGCACTGAAAATGTTAAATTTATTTATGTAATACCAGATTTTCAAAACCCATCAGGCAAGACCTGGTCAGTGGATAGGAGAAAGAAATTGGTCGAACTGGCCAACAAATACAATGTAGCTATTATAGAAGACAATCCCTATGGGGAATTGAGATTTGAAGGCGAGATTTTACCTGCCATCAAACACTATGATACAGAGGGCAGGGTAGCATTTTTAGGTACCTTCTCCAAGATATTTTCACCGGGAGTCAGGCTTGGATGGGTAGTAGCAGAGCCAGAATTTCTAAATAAATTCATACTTGTAAAGCAGGGAGCAGACTTGCAGTCCAGTACCATATCACAATTAGAACTTTCCAGGTTCTTGGAACTCTACGACATGGATGCCCACATTCAGAAGATAATCGATTTATATAGGGTTAGAAGGGACGTAATGCTTAAGACCATGGAGGAGGAATTCCCCAAGGAAGTTAAGTATACCTATCCCAATGGAGGACTATTTACCTGGGTAGTATTGCCAGACTATATGAATGCTAGGGAATTGGCCATAAAGGCCTTAGAAAAGAACGTGGCCTATGTACCAGGCGGGTCATTCTATCCTAACGGAGGCAACGAAAACACCATGAGGTTGAACTACTCGAGCATGAACGAAGAAAAAATCAAGGAAGGCATCACAAGTCTTGCACAAGTAATCAAGGAAGCATTGAGATAAGGAAAAGCTTAGGGAAACCTAAGCTTTTTTACTTAAAGGTTAAAAACACCTTGCATAGGAGTTGAACAAATGATATAATACTTTGGTATACTTGCTCTGCTAAAAGGCAGGGCCGATAGTCCACAAGGAGGTGAAAGATATGAGAAAATATGAAGCAATGTTTATATTCTACCCAAGTGAAGAGGAAAAGAGAACTCAGGTAATGGATAGGTTCAAAAATATAATTACAGAGGCTGAGGGAACTATTGCCAACATTGACGAATGGGGAGTTAGAAAGCTTGCTTATCTAATCGATGATATCGGTGAAGGCTACTATGTGCTGATGCACTATGAAGGCACACCTGAAATCACCAAAGAATTAGATAGGGTTGCTAGGATTTCCGATAGCCTGATGAGACATATGATTATAAGGGAAGATGAATAATCAAAGGTGGGTGAAGAAATGAATAATGTTGTATTGATTGGAAGATTGACAAGAGATCCGGAGTTAAGATATGTACCTGTAACTGGTACACCTGTTGCAAGATTTACATTGGCAGTTGATAAGGGCCTTTCTAGGGAGAAGAAGCTAGAGATGGAAGCAAAGAATCAACCGACAGCAGATTTTATCAATATAGTTGTTTGGGGTAAATCCGCAGAGAATAGTGCAAATTACTTAGCAAAAGGTAGATTAGTAGGAATTCAAGGGAGAATTCAGACAGGATCCTATGAAAAAGATGGAATTAGACGTTATACAACAGATGTTGTAGCTAATCAAGTTGAATTCTTGGAATGGGGAGACACCAATAGGTCACAAGACACTAACAGCCCCAGCATGGACTTTGGAAATATAGAAGGCTTCCACCCCACTGATAATGACGATATTCCATTCTAGAAGGAGGGTAAGAAGATGCAAAGAAGATTTAAACCAAGAAAAAGAGTATGTAGTTTCTGTGTAGATAAATCCACAAGTATAGATTACAAGGATATAAATAAACTTAAAAAATATATAACAGAAAGAGGGAAAATTCTTCCTAGAAGAATCTCTGGAAACTGTTCAAAGCACCAAAGGGAACTAACTACAGCTATAAAGAGAGCAAGACAAGTAGCATTATTACCATATAGTGCAGAATAAGAGAGGCTAACCTCTCTTTTTTATTTGACTTATGGCCCTATACTTTGTATTATTTTAATAAGATAAAAATTTAAATGAGGGATGAGAATAATGCAAAATAAAGACATAGATATAATAAAGAATATGAAAACCATAGAATGGCTCAAGGCCCAACTTTTGAGCTCCATAGCCAATATCCATACGGCCCTTGCCAATGGGGATGAAAACACGAGGGAGAGTTTGGAAGATTTGATTTCAAATGTAATACTGGAGAGTCTGCTGCTGGGCAAGAGGCTGGGACTTAGCTATGAAGGCATAGAATCTGCCCTCAGGGACAATATTAGAATAAACCTAATTGAAGGGCATAAAATAGAAAAATGGTATGGAGATTTGAGTATACTCCTGGAATATATTGATAAAGATAAGAATTAGAGGTGAAAGTTTTGGATATTAATGATAAGATTAAAAAAGGAATAATCGAGGGTACAATAATCATATTTTTTACGGTTCTGTATATGGTATACGGTATCCACTACCTACCCCTACTCATGATATTTATTCCCCTCCCCTTTATAGTATTGGGAGTTCGAAACCATATTTATTATAATATAATTAGCATAATCACCGCATCTCTTATTATACAATTGCTGCTTGGCAGCACGTCGGGAGCTTCTTTAATCCTAATCTTTGCACCCTTGACCGTGGCTATAAACTATTGTATAGATAAGAGGAAAAGTAACTTTGAGACGATTTCGATATCTACTGGAATACTTTTTCTATCATTTTTACTATTAATATCTTTAGGGGGCAGGCTTTCGGATTTTAACCTTACAGGTCAAATACAAGAGGTCCTATCCCAGTCCCTAAAATGGCAGGTGGAAATATTTCAGGAAATGGGCATGACCAATTCACAAATAAGCAAGTTGACAGACTCCTTAGAAAGTGAATACAAGATATTTTTGGTCCATATACCGTCATTTTTAATTATAATATCTTTTTTGATTGCCTATGTGAATATTTTTTTCAATTCCATTATCCTCAGAAGGATGGGCTATGGATTTATAGCAGAGCAGAGATTTTCTAGGTTTAAGCTTCCAAATAATATTATATTTGGAATTGGCCTTATGTTTCTTACAGCTTATATAATCAAAGGCTTTGGAATAGGATATAGTGAGGCCCTGATGTTAAATCTTTCCTTCCTGGCAGGATTTGTCTTTATAGTGCAGGGCTTGGCAGTTATAGATTCCTTTCTGCTCAAGATGAGGATAAAATTAGGATTTAGGATCTTTCTACTAATCTTGACAATAATCTTTATACCCATTAGTGGAATTATATTTTTTCTAGGTCTTTTTGACAGCGTCTTTGATTTAAGAAAACTGAGGGGGCAAAAATCCTAAGGGGGATAGGTATGAGAAATAATAGAGTGTTAAAATGGTTTGATAACAATATTTACCTGGTGGTAATTGGGGGCTTGGTAATTATCCTAGGCTTTTTCCAGCCAATCTTGGGGGCAATAGGGGGGCTCCTCTTGGGCTACTTGGTCTTTCACAATATAAAGAACCTGCACAGGAAGGAGCAGGAATTTACCAAGTATGTGGAAAGCCTATCCAACGAATTTGAGTCCGCAACCAAACACGCCATATTCAATATGCCCTTTCCCCTGGTTATAGTGGATGAGAGGGGAAATATAAACTGGTATAATACGCCATTCCTCAAGATGGTAGAGGAAGAGGATATTTTGCATGAGAATCTATCGGATATTATAGCAGAGATAAAGATATCTTCCATACTAAAGGAGGAAAATCTGGATTCCCTCGATATTGGCTATAAGGATAGGTACTATAAGCTGTATATAAATCTCGTAGACACTAAAAAGGCCAGTAGCCTAAACAATAAAATAGCAATGCTCTACTGGGTTGACAATACTGAATTTGTAGAGCTATCACAGAGTTATGACAGGGAAAAGCTGGTAATAGCATTGGCCTATGTGGATAATTATGACGATGTGAAGAACAGTACACCGGATATAAACAGGCCCTTGGTCATGGCGGAGATAGATAAGAATATCAATACTTACTTTTCAAAATACAATGGCATCACGAGGAAATATGAAAACGATAAGTATTTCATAGTAATAGAGAATTCTGGTTTTAAGAGCATAGAGTCAAAGAAGTTTGACCTATTGGACCAAATGAGAGAATTGAACCTAGGAAATACAATCCCAATTACCCTTAGTATGGGGGTGGGTGCCGATGGCAATAATCCCATTAAGTCCTATGAAAAGGCCCTTGCCGCCATAGATATAGCTCTAGGTAGGGGAGGCGACCAGGCAGTTGTCCAAATTGGCACAGGTCTTAGCTTTTATGGAGGCAGGACCAAGGCCATGGAAAAGCGAAACAAGGTCAAGGCCAGGGTAATAGGATATGCCCTAAGGCAGTTAATAGATCAGGCAGACAGAGTCTTTGTAATGGGACACAAGAACCCGGATATGGATTCCTTTGGGGCAGGTATTGGAGTTTTGAGGGCCATTGAAGACAGGAAGAAGGAAGGCTACCTGGTTTTGAGGGGAGAAAACCCTTCCATAAAGAACATTTACGAGAGAATGACAAGGAAGCAGCCAGAACTCTTGGACAAAATAGTATCACCCGACGAGGCCCTGGAGTCAGCAAATGAAAACTCGCTGATGATAGTAGTCGACAACCACAAGCCTAGTTTTACAGAGGAGCCTCAGCTCCTGGAGATCATAAGCAAGGTAGTGGTCATAGACCATCACAGGAGGGGTGTGGAGTTTATTAAAGACCCAGTCCTCACCTATCTGGAGCCCTATGCTTCTTCCACCTGTGAACTGGTGACTGAAGTCCTGTCCTATATGGGAGATAGGATTAATTTGACAAAATTCGAGGCCGAAGCCCTCTTGGCTGGTATCACTGTAGATACAAAAAACTTTAGTTTCCAAACAGGGGTGAGGACCTTTGAGGCAGCATCTACACTGAAGAGGGCAGGTGCTGATACTACAATAGTCAGGCAGCTCTTTAGGGACGACTTCAATACCTTTATATACAAGGCAGAGGTCATAAGGTCCTCTAAAATAGTATATGAAAAAATCGCCATTGGAAGGCTGGAAATTGAAATGGAGGATTCAATCCTAATAGCAGCCCAGGCAGCCAATGAGCTATTAAATATCAATGGAGTAGAGGCCTCGTTTGTAATGACCTATATCAACAACAAGACCCATATAAGTGGCAGATCCCTAGGAAATATAAGTGCCCAGCTCATATTGGAAAAGCTGGGGGGAGGGGGTCATTTAACTAGTGCAGGGGCCCAACTGGATAATTTGAACATGGACGAAGTAGAGAAGATACTCACAAATACCGTTGATGAATATTTAAGGGAAGGTGAAGAAGAATGAAGGTAATATTATTGAAGGACGTTAAGGGATTGGGAAAGGCAGGAGACTTAGTCAATGCAAAGGATGGCTATGCAAGAAATTTCTTGCTGCCCAAGGGAAGTGCCTTGGAGGCAAACCCTGCTAATTTGAAAAAATGGGAAGAGGACAAGGCCAAGGAATCCCTTAAAAAGGAAAAGGAACATGAAGATGCCCTGGAATTGAAAAAGAAAATAGAGAGTATAAGCGTAACTATTGTGGGAAAGGCCGGAGAAGGAGGAAGGCTCTTTGGCTCCATCACATCCAAGGACATAGCGGATTCACTGAAAGCCCAACACAAGATAGATATAGATAGAAGGAAGATTGAGCTAAAAGATAATATTAAGGTACTAGGTGCCAATCAAGTAGATGTAAGGGTCTATGCCGAATTGGTAGCCAAGCTGAATATTATGGTAAAAGAACAGTAAGGAGTTGGTTCAAATAGAAACTCAAATGGCAATTGGACGAATTCCCCCCCACAGCCTAGAGGCAGAACAGTCGGTACTGGGGTCCATGATACTAAACAAGGAGGCCATAAATAGCGCCCTGGAAATAATAAGGCCCGATGACTTTTATAAAGAGGCAAATAGGGAAATATTTGAAGCCATCATAGTATTATTTAATAAAAATGAGCCAGTGGATTTGATTACCCTATCAGAGGAGCTTAAAAGAAGGGGGACCCTTGAAAACACAGGGGGCGTTACCTATTTGGCTAACCTGTCCAGTGGCGTAGCTACTACGGCCAATGTAAGATACTATTGTAAAATCGTAGAAGAGAAATCAATCCTCAGAAGGTTAATAATCTCCTGTGATGAAGTGATGCTAAAATCTTATGAGGACTCAGAAGAGGTAAATGCCATAATTGAAGGTGCGGAAAAATCTATTTTTGACATCACCCAGGGCAGGCACAGGGAGGGGTTTTTCCCCCTCAATGAAGTCCTTTTAAAGAGTTTTTCTCAGATAGAAGAAAGGGCTGCAAATCAAGGAGCCCTGACAGGGGTTACAACTGGATTTGTGGATCTGGACCACAAGCTGTCAGGACTGCAAAAATCGGATTTGGTACTTTTGGCAGCTAGGCCCTCCATGGGTAAAACTGCCCTTGCACTGAATATAGCCACTAATGCGGCCTTAAAAGGCAATGCAAGGGTGGCAATGTTTTCCCTTGAAATGTCCAAGGAGCAGCTGGTCCAAAGAATGATATCAGCCACAGCCCATGTGGATTTGCAGAAGATAATCTCTGGAAGACTATCCGAAGACGAATGGGTTCAGGTAATTAGTTCAATGGGCCCCCTGTCAAAGGCAGAAATCTTCATAGACGACACTGCCGGTATCTCCCTCATGGAGATGAAGGCCAAGAGCAGGAGATTAAAGATAGAAAAGGGCTTAGACCTCATACTAATTGACTATTTGCAGCTAATGCAGATGGAGGGGCGAACAGAAAATAGGCAGCAGGAGATATCTGCCATTTCAAGGGGTC
>JBBAEY010000061.1:0-13724 GCA_041655755.1 Tissierellaceae bacterium | reverse complement strand
TTTCCCTTGGGATTGCTGCTGGATTTCCTTCAGTTCTTCATCTGTACGATCCTCCTTGTGGTGAAATAGGAGCAAGTAGGCTATATCTGCCTCCCGACTAATTCTCACTCCCTCTTCCCAGGTGGAATGACCCCACTTTTTCTTGTGCTCTCCATCTACTAGACCATAGTATTCCTCGTCTGTGAAATGGCTGTCGTATATTAAGACATCTGCAGCTCTTAAAAAATCGTAAAACTTGGCCTTCCTATCTTCTTCTACTGGCTCTGTATCTGTGCAGTAAACTACAGAAGAATTTCCTTTTTCTATTCTAAATGCAAGGCTTTGATTTGGGTGGTTGAGGGCAAAGGTCTTGACCCTTATATCCTCATCAAATGTCAATTCCATTTTAGGACCTATACTGATAAATTCGTAGTCTGCATTCATAGTATCCATTGTAACCGGAAACCAAGGTGGCATCATTTGACTCTTGATTGCTTCTTCAAATTTCATGCCTTCCTTGTCCTCCCCATAAAGCCGAAAGCTGTTGCCCTTCACATAGAGGGGGGTGAAAAAAGGAATCCCCTGTATATGATCCCAGTGCAGGTGGGAAAAAAATATTTCTCCCTGCCCAAGCTGACTCTTGACCATAGCTTTTCCTAGCTCTGCTAGGCCCGTTCCACCATCGAATATGAAATTTCTCCCTCCTAGCTGCATTTGAATACAGGATGTGTTGCCTCCAAATAATATGGTATCTTTTCTGGGAGTGGGCCTTGAGCCCCGCACCCCCCAAAATTTTATCTTAATATCCATTAAATCCACCCTGCCTCGTATTTTCCTTATTTTGATTGAATAAATACTGCATTTTCATCATCCAGCCACTTTACCTTTAAGGGAAGTTTCTTCTCTATTAGCTCTATTGGCGATAGGGCCCTGGATTCCTTCAAGACAAAGTCTTCCTTTTCAAAGGTAAATAGGTATTCATTGCCCATCTTTTCCAGTCTGATTTCCCTGTTCTCCCCATCCCAGTCAATTTCAGCTCCCCATGCTTCTGCCAGCGCCCTCAAGGGTAGAAGGACATTGCCCTGGGACTCCAATGGCAGCACATCTGGAAATTCAACTGCCCTGCCATCTAGGTAGGCACCTATTCCATCAGTTTCTCTGGGGGCCCCTATGGCATCTAAGATTTTTCCCTCATCTGGGATTAGGACTATCCTATTATTCCACCTGTCGGATATGAAGAGGGTATCTTTCACATACAATAGTCCCGCTGGGCCATCAAGGTAGAGCTTATATTCCTCGTCTATTTCTTCACCTGCTATCCCGCCACCCACTAGGGTCTGGACCCTTGTATCGTCAAGGGCTCTAATGACGTGATTATAGGAGTCTGCCACTAGGATAGTGCCCTCCTTCATTCCTACTCCCTTTGGAAAATTAAAATAGCTGGCCTCCTTGGGCCCATCTAGATATTCCCCAATCCAGTAGCCACTTTCAGGGTCCTCCAGTGAGTGGTTCCCTGCCAGTAGCTGGTATTTATTCTTTCCTGTAATCTTTTTAATCTGATGATTGCCGCTGTCTGCCACTAGCAATTCGCCGTCTGCAGTAAAAAAAATGCCTGCTGGTTCATTTAATATAGTGGTGTTTTCTTTTTTACCTAAATAGGTTGTTACATTTCCCCCTGTGTCTATCTTTCTAATGGCATTGTTCAGCGTATCGGATACATATATATTGTTTTTGTCATCTATTGCCAGTGCAGAAGGAGTATTGAATTTGGCATCTGCTCCCTTGCCATCTTCGTAGCCCAGCAGTTTGCCCCCTGCAATTGTGCTTACCTTTCCATTGAAAATCTGCCTAATGGCATGATTGCCCGTATCTGCAACTAGTATAGCACCGTTTTCTGCTACTGCTACCCCCCTTGGCCTGTTGAACATTGCCCTCTTTACATCTCCATCTACATAGCCTCCCCCTGGGAGCCCAAACCTGTCCTCTCCTCTTTGCAGTCCTGCTATGGTCTTTACCTCCATGGTCTTTAGGTCAATACTTCGAATCATATGATTGCCCGTATCTGCAACTATCAAGGCATTTAATTGTTTTGAGTAGGCTATACCATAGGGCGTATTAAACGTAGCCTCACTTGATTTCCCATTATTTGAACCTGGCTCTCCAGTCCCCACTATGTTTATGGATGGAACTATCGGGACTTTAGTCCCATGTGCTGCAAGTATTGCCCCATTGACGCCTAGTAGTAGGACCAGTGTCAATATTGCAATCCTTTTAATTGTTGTCTCTTTGCCCATAACTTTCACCCCTTTAAAGTAGTAAAACATTCAAGAACTTGTTAATTATATATCCATATTATCACAATTTAAACCATTGTTCTACAAATTGTTTTGTGCAATAATAGTGTAAGGCAGTAGTTCGTCATAAGACTATGTGATTTTTTTATACTATTTGGGTATTAATGATTTAGAAAGTCTTGAAAATGGAGGGTTAGCTATGAAAGAGTTGAATTCAGATGAAAAACTTAAGCTTTTATTTGATTATGTGGGAAAGATAGCAGATGAGTCAAGACTCGACAATTTACTCATGCTGATGGCAGACCTGGGAAGGGAATTGATTGTAGCCGACAGGTGCACCCTATGGCTCTACGATAGGGCTAAGAATGAGCTCTGGACAAAGGTGGCCCATGGCATTCCTGAAATCAGAATACCTGCGGATACAGGTATTGTAGGCCATGTCCTCAGTACTGAGGAGGAATACTTCACTAATAGCCCCTATGAAGACCCTAATTTTAACTGTGATGTAGACAAGGAAACCGGATACAAGACCAAGTCCCTACTGGCCCTACCCCTTTTCGACAATGAGGGTAATATATTTGGAGCCTATCAGGCTGTAAATAAGATGTCTTCCTCTGGTGAATTTTCCAACGAAGACTTCGGAAATCTGAAGATGGTGGCATCCTACTCTGAAAAATCCCTAACCAATGCAATACTCAATGAGGAAATTGAAAAGACCCAAAAGGAAATCATCTTCCTCATGGCTGAAATTGGAGAGAGTAGATCCAAGGAAACAGGCAATCACGTCAAGAGAGTCGCTGAGGTATCTGCCCTCCTGGCAAAACTCTACGGCATGAGGGAGGATGAAATCGACCTCATAAAGATGGCCTCACCTATGCACGATATTGGAAAGGTGGCCATACCAGATGCCATACTGCTCAAGCCTGGAAAGCTTACAGATGAAGAATTTGAACACATGAAAGAACACACGTCCATCGGCTATAAACTACTAAAAAATTCCGATAGGATAATCATCAAGACATCCTCAATTATAGCCCACCAGCACCACGAAAAATGGAATGGAAGAGGTTATCCCCTAGGTCTCAAGGGCGAGGAAATCCACCCCTATGGTAGAATAACTGCCATAGCAGATGTATTCGATGCCCTGGCCTGTGAAAGGGTCTATAAGCCTGCCTGGCCCTACGACAAGGTAAAAAAACTATTTGAAGAAGAAAAGGGCCATCACTTTGACCCAGTAATGACCCAACTGTTTTTAGATAATTTCCAAGACTTTGTAGATATTCTCGAAACCAATAAGGATTAAAATAAGGGCCCTGAATAAATAGCCTTCTAGCTTATTCAGTGGCCCCTTGTCTTGATATTTTTTCTATGAAAGCCCTTAGGTAACCTATGGACTTGTGCTTTCTCTCCTGGCTGAGATCTCCTAGGAGAAACTCATAATCTAAGTAGTCCCAAACGGCGGCAACTATATTGGATTCGTCAATCTTGATAGAAACTGGTGGAGGAGATTGCCTACTGACTATAACCCCCAGGCCTTCCTTGATCAAGATAGAAAAATCTCCCTCAGCCTGATCCTTGCTTATTATTATGTGGTAATTCTCATATCCTTCTAAAAGTCCAATTATATTTTCCAAGTGTAGTATAAAATCCTCCCTAGAGTAGTAAATCTCTTCCCTAGCCATTAGATGGGCAAGGCCAAGCCTTATCCTATCTCCCTTGATTTCTTCCTCTCCAGGTAGCCTTATTATTTCAATTATCTGGTCATCTGCCAGCTTCTTTTCAAATTCCCTAATCCTTGTTCCTATGTCATCTTTAAATCCTACTGGCAGGGAATCACTTGCCCTATTTACTAGGTCTTGGCCCAGGTCAACTGGCATAGACAAGATAGACAAGCCTCCCGATTCCAATATGGTGGCACCTCTAGATTTTTCCAGCCTTTCCAACAGCTTTTGGTAGTCCAACTGGGTTTTTTGATTGTAGAGCTTCATTAGGGGCCTGCAAAGCTTTTGATAGTTATTGTATTCTATCTCATAGCTTTCTATGGCCTTGTCGTTAAATACTAGGGTACTAGGAACCTGGCTTTCCATATTTCCTATGGAAGATGAAACCAGAGCTGCAGTATTTGGGGCAATAAAGAGGGTCCTCTTTACTATCCCATCCCTCTTTTTTGGATAGTAGTATGATTCTATGGCTCCAGTCATGTAAAGAGGCATCCAGGCACGTATGGCTGTTATCATCTCATCAAAATCCCTGCTGACTGTATGGATTATCCTAATCCTATTGCCCCTTTTAATGATTTCAACCATGTAGTTGAACCAGTCCTTGAAAAAACCTGGGTCGTCGCTCAACCACTCGATTCCCTCATCGCTAAAGAGGTAGAGGGTCTGGGGGGCTTTAGATTCTAAAATCTTGGATAGGAAGATGGAGACTGCCTCTCTCTTGCCCCCTATCCCGTAAAATAGCTGGATTTCTTCTGAAGCCCTTCTAGACTCCCTTTCCTTCTTATCTTCTTGGTCTAGGGTCAGGCCAAGCTTTTCTATAAATTCTCCATCAAAAATCCCAGGGATATTCTCTATTGGGTGGGAGTCATCTAGCAGCCAATTGTAGAGGGCCCTTTCATATACTAGGAAATCTTCATCCCGGTCTCCCTTCCTCAACTTCTTGGTAAAATAGGAGGCTATTTCTTCCATGTATTCTGCATTGGCAGGGGCCCGTCTTTTTCCATTCCTAAGCCTGCTTATGTATGAGGGATCCAAGGAGATATAACGTGCTAAGCCACTATTTGTAGTTTTGGTAATATTCATTAAAAAATCTAACTTTTTACTAAATTTCACTTATAGCCCTCCTTTTGTCCATTATAACATCTGACCCTAGGGCTTTCAATGGTTTTGTCACGATTTGTGCCTATCTTTTGTCATTGACAAATCAGGCCCTGGCCTTATGTTCACCCTATTTAGGGGATATAATTAAATTTGAGGAGGTGTCACTATGTCTAAAAGAATTATAGCATTGCTTTTAGTCCTTAGCCTTATCTTCCCGACTAACCTAGGGGGTCTGTCAATTGCCAGGGCAGAGACAAAGGATCCCCCCCTAATAGAGTGGTGCGGATTTGAAGCCTGGGAGGGCACAAGCCCTAAGCCAGGCCAAAAGGACTTTTTTATCTACTTCTATGGGAAAAACCTCTTAGGTGAGCCAATCCTAGAAGCAGAGTTATCTGTTAAGGAAGGAGGAGAATTTGTAAAGGTTGCATCCCAGGTGGAGGGCAAGTTTCAGTTCTATTCACCTAATGGGGATGAATACTTTGTCAGCCGGATGTCCATGGACGGGGACTGGGTATTGGAAAGCGGTAAAACATACTATATTGACGTAAGGGACCAGGAGGGCCAGCTAATCCCAAGCAATTTTGATAGTTTTGTCAACGTATATGACTATTCATACCCTAGCTACGTCGATGGCCTAAGTGTGGACCTCTTGCCTTCTAACCTGACTGAATTGTCCCTGGACTTCATCCTGTCCATAGACCAGGATGTCCCTTCTTTTGACGATATAGGCCTTGACCTAGTCACTGGAAATATAAAGTGGGGAAGGCCTGAAGGCCCAGTCACTATTGTTGGCCAGGTAGATAGGTCAAGCCTGATTATCGACGAAGACCTCAACGGTACTTATTCAGTATCTGCCGACTTTCAGATCCAGGGACCCTTGTCCCTAGGACATAGGGCCTATGTGAGGATAAGCTATGGAGGGGAATCAGCCTATTCCTTTGATTTCATGGAGATAATAGATGGCTACCAGCCTGCGGCCACCAGGCTGAACTTTCTAAATGCCTATGGGGACAATCCCAGGGGTCATGGAGAGGGTGGTACATCTGAATCTGGCCATGAAGATGGAGATCCAAGTCCTCGCTTCTACATTAGCTCCGATACTAGAAAGCTTGATTTTGAACTAATAGGGACAAGGCTATCCGACGAGGATAAGCTAAGTGTAGCCATGTCAGTCTATGATAGTAGCAGTAGTTTTAGTCCCCAGTCCATAAGGATTGAACCCTTGACCGAGGACCTATACCGTCTAGGGGCCAGCCTAGATATAGGAGACCATATTCCTGTAAATGGCCAAGCAGATCTGGATATCCTATACCATGGGGAGACCATTGCTTCAGCTAGAATCAGCAGGACCAGTATCATAGCTGCCAGCAATCTGAGGATCCTGGATTATTGGAATAGCGGTGAACTGGATGTCCTAAGTTCCAGTCCCCTAGAATTTGTCTTGGAAAACAGCCTAAATATAGACATTGACAAGCTGTCTGCCAGCCTAAATAAGGGGGCTGAGTCCATAGACCTGTCTGCCTCCAGGAGGGATAATCACATAGTCCTTAGCCTGGACAGCCATTCCCTGCTAGGCAAATACTACCTGGACCTCTCCCACAAGGGGGAAAAGATAAGGCAGATATACTACGATGATCGGGAACTACATGAGACTGATTTCTTCTTTACAGATGAATATCCCCTTATCTTGAACTTCGTCACTAGCTTGGATCTTCCCTTTTCTATTGACAATTGGGATAATAGCCTGACTCTGATAGGCAGTGGGTTTTCTCCAGACAAGTCCTATGAGGCATATTTCATCAAGAGAAAGGGCCATAGCCTCAATTCAGAAGCCTTTGCCCTCAATGCCTCCTACCAGTCACCCAATGAGCTATATATAGGGTCATCCTTGACTGATGCCCTACCAAGGGGTTGGTACACCGTATATCTCAAGGCCAATGGCCAATACCTTTGGGGCCATGCAGATACAGCCCTAAAGACACCAAGGTCTGGTGGCTCGGCAGTTGTACTCCCCACTGTTAAAATCAACGACGGGGACTCCCATACCCTAAGCCCTGATGTCACCATAAGCCTAAGTCCTGGTAGCTATGACATGGTTAGATTTGCAGAATCTGAGGCAGGCCTGGAAGCTGCCAGTTGGCGGCAAATCCATAGTGAAATCCCATATAGATTTGATGACTATGGGACCAAGACCCTCTACTTCCAATTTAGGTCAAGTAAGGGGGCAGACTATTCTACCAGCCAAACTATCCTATATAGGAGGGCTGGCATAGGGGATATGGAGGACTTTGGCATACAAAATGCCAGAGAGGACGGAGATCTGACAATCCTAAACAAGGGAAACTCCTATACCATCTTTATACAATCCACAGAATGGGACCTAATGGGAAGGGTAGAGTACTTAGACCAGAATGGTGAAAGTATAGATGGCCTAGATACCATAAGCTTAAACAGGACTGCCTCCAAGGATGGTATCCACACATATTCTAGGCGTCTATCTATTTCCGACCAATACAAGGATGTCAAGGCCCTTAGATTCTACTTAAGAGATATCTACGATTTCAAGTCTAAGGAGGAAGTTATTAGGGTCAATGTCCAGGATGATGCCATAATAAACAATAGCCAGACCAAGCTCAGGGACTTCTTCTCAGCCGGGACCTATCTCCTAGAAAAGTCTAGCCCCGTGGAATTTAGGCTCTGGGCTACTCCAGGCTTCAATGCCAAGGTCCTAGTCAACTACAGGGATACTTCTGGCCAGGACCAGACCCTGGAAAAAGAATTGGAGTGGGAAGACCCCTACTATTATAAGGCTAGCCTCACCTTGAGGGAGGATACAGCAAGGCTTGTAAATGTGGAATATATCTTGGAAGATCCTGAAAATCCTACAAATACTGCCCAGCTAGTAGATGAAATTGAAAAGGACATAGGAAGCAATGTAACTTTCACTGGCCTAGCAAATCAAGATGGTGTCTACGATGGGAAATTCCTTTCCCTCACTAGCCAAGACCCCTATGTCAACAAGAGGCTACAGATTGTCAACAATCAAGTTGAACTAGATATGAAAAATCTGCCAGCCTCAGATAGTTACCTTTACTCCATATGGGGACTCAACAAGGTCTATGGAGAAGGCAGTTTTTCGTTGGACCCTGGAGTAGATAAGACTATTGACCTGTCCAATACTTCAATCCCAGTCACAGTCAAATTCACTATTAATCAGGACCTTAAGAACCCTAGCTTGTTCATAGATAGTTATGGCTATGCTGGATTTGACCGAGACCTGGAAGGCTTTGAAATGGGGGAGGATATAAAATATACCATCTACATGTCCAGTGACGATATGAAACTATATAAGGCGCCAGAAGATGGGGTAAAGACCCTCAACACTAGGTCTGAAACCATAGGCATATCCCTGGATGAGCTTGAGAAGTTCACCTTCAATGGGAGGGTAATAGATGCTAAAAAGACCCATAAGGCCCTTGAGGACGTCCAAGTTAATTTTAGCCAGGCCTTTACCAACAAAATCTATATACATTCATTTGGCAATACAAAGACCGACAGTGGGGGTAATTTCTCCATTGACCTCTACAAGGGTGAGAATGTCAACATCAGTCTCTTTAAGGATGGCTACGAGTATGGCCGAATAAATGAAGTGGCAGATGACTTAGAAAAGGATCTAACCCTTAGCTATGGGACCAAAAATAATATCTCGGTTAATCTCTTTACCTATCCCTATGCCGAGGGAAATCAGGCCCTAGACAAGGAAAATCCCTTGTCCCTGGACAGCAGCAAGATACACACAACAACTATTTACGATGAGGATGACAACTATATAAGTGGCTATTTCTATACTAGTCGTTCTAGCCTGGTTTTACAGGAGGATGGGGCCAATAAGAGAATTAAGGTAAAATTTGGTATCTACAACATGGTAAGTGAAGAAGAATATTACTATATAGACCTAGATGAATATGGCAATGGGAACCTAGATGTATTTGCCCTATCCAATGGGAAGATTGAGGCAAGGCTGGTCAGCGAAGAAGAGGATGCCCCTACAGCCTATATGATGGTCTATGATGGGGCTGGCACCATGGTAGGCCTGGTTTCAAATGACGGCCTTTTGTCAACTGAATCTATTTCCTTAAAGGATGGAAATTACACAGTACTCTTGCTCAAGGGACATAAGCTCGACAAGCTCAAGAATTTCAGGAATATTGAAGATTTTAATCTCCTAAGCCTGAGAGAGGGCCGAGACTATGTGAAAAAGTCCCTCTCCCTGTCCAAGAACAGGCTAGTAAATCTGGGGGATATCACTATTCCTAACTCCCTTAGCAATGAACTATTTAGTCTTTCTAGGACCAGTATTAGCACAAAATATGTGCCAGATAATGGCAATGGAGTAGTCTATACAACCGTAAGGTTCACTCCTGAAAATATTGATCCAGAAGCAGATATCCAGTTAGACTATTTCAATATACGTAGTTCAGGAGAACTAAGGTCAGATGAAATCTACTTTAATGGACAAAAAACTCGTTCATCTGCCCTACCCTACCTAAGGCCCTTCACTGAAGGAATCCTATACTTTGAGGTTATACCACCGGATATGGACCAGTTGAATATAAACATATCCCTCCAATACACCATTGACGGCAAACCATATAGTGAAAACATTGGCCTAGATAATATTGATACGCCTAAGGTTTCCATTATCCCACCCTCTGAGGTCTTTATGGGAGAGGATGCAAAGTCCGTTATGGTAAGGGGGATTGGCCTTCCTGGAAGCGATATTGAAATCTACGACAATGGAATCTTGGTTGGGAAGCTTTCGCTTTATGCCTTTTCCAGAAGCTATGAAACCAGCATTTCCCTAGTAGATTATGACACGCCTATGGCACATACCCTATATGCCAAGATGATTACCAAGGAGGGGGAGGAACATTTTTCAGTTCCAAGGGTATGTGAAATAATCGACCCCGACCATATGGCCTATGTCAGCGACTTTGTCTACAACAACAGCGGAAACTCTAATATTGTAAATAAAAAGCCAAAATACAGTAATGAAAATGTGGTCTTCTCCTATAGTCCATGGAGTAAGTCCATAGTAAGATTCCGGATAAACAACCTCCTAAAGGATCAGCTATCCTATGTGGCCCTAGTCCTAAACAAGAATGGCCACAAGACCTACTATGAGGCAGAACACATGGAGGATGTAGATACGCCAGGCCAAAGATACTCAAGCTGGGTGATGAATAGCCTCCTAGAGGACGTGGGAGACTTGTCTGTCTACTATTCCCTGAAGTTAGAGGAAGAAACAAGTCTTTCACCTATATCAGGCAGCAGGCCCATTGACTTTGAAGGGGCCCTTGAAGAAACAAGTCTTGACCAGGACTATCTACCGGACTATATTGGGGAAAATATAGGAAGCAGGGAGATTAACAAGCAAACAGCAAATGAACTTGACTACATCATGCCTATCCAGGGAGGAGGTTCCCTTAGGATAACTGGCCAATATAGCGAAAATCATAGAATAAGCGAGGAAAGCCTTAGGGCCCAGGGCTATAGGAAGTTCGATACTATGCAGGGCTACTACTGGGCTAAGGAAAGTTTGCAAAATGACGGGGACTATTTGGAATACCATAAGTCCATGTATTTTAGCCCTGAACTCACTGCCATGCTAAACAACAATCACCTTGGGTCTAGGATTAGTCCCTGTCCAATGGGACAATTAGCCTCAAATCTTGGTTCGGGCCTGCCCACCTACCTGGCCCTAGATACAGGAGATGTCCTGAGCAAGGCAGACTATTCTGGCTATGTCTACAATTTAATTGATCTGACCAATGATACATCTGCTAATCCAGCTAATTTTGGCAAGGTTGGTACTGGTATGCAGGTCATGGGTGGAGTTGTATTGGCCGGCCAGATATTATCAGGCCCCTCTACCAAGGACCACAATGCCCTTTACCAGGCTGCTGCAAAGATTGACGATGCCATGATAAGATCCAGGATTGGCGACGATATAAGGGCCTATGACAAGGCCAGAAGAAACTCACACACTATCAATGTCCTCTTTGGCGGAGTTAGCTATGGTGCAGGCTTCTTTGGTCCAGTGGGTAAGGGCTTGTCCTATATTGTATCTACTGGCAGCGGAGTCTTTAGCAAGAAGGTTGATTCTGAATACGACCTTTGGTGGGACTCCATCATGAAGGAAATCTTGGCTGAAGTAAAGCTACAAGAATATAAGAAAAAGAAAAAAGGCAAACCACCCTGGCCAGGCAAGGAAGACGATGAGAAGATGCCCAAGTGGAAGATAGATCCTTCAGGCTATGTATTTGAAGCCATAGACTCCGACAGAATCCAAGGGGTCGAAGCTACGGTATTGGTCAAGAAAGGTGATGAATTCCTCTTCTGGGATGAGGCTGAAGATTGGGATGAGATAAATCCCCTTTACTCAGACGAAGATGGGAGATATGGATGGGATGTCCCCCATGGAGAATGGATGGTCCACTTTGAAAAAGATGGCTACCTCATAAGTGAAAGTAAGTCCATGAAGGTACCTCCTGCCCACGACCAAGTCAACATAGGCCTCTTGTCAACTCAGGCACCCGATATAAGTGGGGTCTCCCTAGATAGTAAGGGGCTGGAAATTGAATTTGATATGTTTGTACAGGAAGAGAGCCTAGAAGGCAATCTTATAATCATGAATGAATATAAGGAATTGGTTCCCATAGGGGAAATCGAAATCCTGATTGGGGCAGATAATACTGGTTATGTGGATAATATGACCTATCAAAAGGATATTATACCCTCCAGTCACTTTGTAAAAAGAATAAGGTTATTAGTAAATGAAAGTCTTTATCCAGGCGGATTTAAAGAATTTGGGGATGATGGGGAAACAAAAGCAAAATACAGTTTGGAAATTAGAGATAATCTAGTCAGCTATGCAGGGGTAAACATGGCTGAAAACTACAGTAAAGACGGATTAGAGCTTGTAGAGAGGCTAAAATTAGATAGTCCAACTACTAACCTAGCAGGTGGAAACTATGAAGAAGAACAAGTGCTTACTATATCTGGTCCAGAAGGAGCAAGGATATATTACACCCTTGACAACAGTGAGCCCACAGCCTTAAGTAGGGTCTATAAGGGCCCCTTGGCTATCAACAAGACCACAGTCGTCAAGTTCTTCGCATCTAAGCTAGGTATGGACGACAGCGATATAGTCAAGCTAAGGTATAATATAGGCAAGGACCTGCCTGAGGAGGAAGTAGTCCCGCCAAGTAGTGGGGGCTCAACTGGCAGTGCAACTAGTTCTCCACAAGAAACTAAGGAAGAAGATAGGGATAAAGGTCAGGCTATCAAGCCCACCATTGATGAAGAGGAGCAAAGAATCGTATTCCAAGCAGCTGAAACTGAAGAAGAAGCCCTTGGAATCATAGACAAGGAAAGCGGCCATAAGCTAATCCAAATAGCCAAGTCCAATAATAGCCCACTCCTAGTGGTAGAGCTTGAGGCTTCTCAGACCCTAAGGAAGGCTGTTTTCCAACACGAAAAGGCCCTACTATCAGATATCTTAGGTGAAACTCAGGCTAATCTAGTCTATAGGTCACCCTTGGCAGAAGTAAAACTTACTAGGGAGGCCATGGATTCCTTGGCCAATATAGAGGGGCAGGACTTTTCCCTAAGTCTAGAAAAAGAAGATGGGCTGACCACAATCAGCTTTGAAATAGACGGGAAAACTGTCAAGGATATTGACGGCCAGGTTCTCTTGGCCCTAGCCAGAGAAAATGCCAGCCCAAGTACAGTAGCTGCACTAGTCATGGAAGACGGCAGTCTAAAGATAATAGGCAAGACTGCTTTCACAGATAAGACAATCCTGATGCCTATCAGGGGAACAGGATCAGTTAGGATAATAGATAATAGAAAATACTTCACTGATTCTGAAGGGCATTGGGGCAAGGACAGCATTGACTTTGTAGCTTCCAGGGAACTATTTAAGGGCACAGGGGAAGATGCCTTTAGTCCAGATGAGAGCATGACCAGGGCTATGCTGGTAACTGTCCTCCACAGGCTGGAAGACCAGTTAATGTCAGCTAAACCCAAGTTCACCGATGTTGCAGATGATAAGTACTATGCAAATGCCATAGGTTGGGCAAGTAGCCAGGGCCTAGTCAAGGGGGTTGGAGATGGCAAATTCGCTCCAGAACAGCCCATTACAAGGGAAGAATTGGCTACAATCCTATACAGGTATAGCGGCCTCCTAGGCCTAGACTTGACAAGGAAAGATAAGGCCCAAGCAGACTTCCAGGACTACGCTTCCATCTCAGATTGGGCTAGGGAGGCAATGGACTATTGCCTAGACCTAGGCCTAATCCAAGGAAAGGGAGATAGGTTAGACCCTGGAGCCTGGGCTACAAGGGCAGAACTTGCCACAGTCCTACAAAGACTTATCCAAAATATCAACTAAAAAAGGGACCTTAGAAGCTTTCACATGGGAATTGAAGTAAAACAGGTGAATAGCTTTAAAGGTTAGCAAATCGAGTAGGAGGTAATTAATTATTTTAATTACCGTCCTCTCACACCACCGTACGTACCGTTCGGTATACGGCGGTTCATTAAGACAGTCCAAATTTCTCATACT
>JBBAEY010000060.1:0-13772 GCA_041655755.1 Tissierellaceae bacterium | reverse complement strand
TTTCCTGACTAATTCTTTCATATATCCACATCCCATTAATTAATGAATATCAAAATAAGTCTTACCTATAAATTCCCGAAGTATTGAATTTGAGGGTATATAGTCTTCGTATTCAATATCTCTGAAATACTGTAAAAACTTAAGTAGTTTTTTTGCCTCCCCATAGTGAATACTGCTGCTATCTATTTCCTCCAACAGGGGTTTTATGTGTTTTTTTAGTACTGCCAGCTCATAGACTAGGGCAGAATCAAACATAATGTCTGCTTCCTCCTGAAATGGAAATATATATCTTTCTTCTCCGCTCCTGACCCCATCCCACATGTCCATGGTGTTTAAGGCGTCATTGCCCCTATATTTTATATCTCTGACTATTCTCCTAATTAATCTAGTGTCGGTAGTTGGTATACGATTATGGGCGTCAATATTTAGTTGGGTCAGGGCAGAAATATATATCTTATATTTGTTTTTTTCAGGTATCATGCTGGTCATCTTTGGATTTAGGCTATGGATGCCTTCCAAAATAATAGGGTGCCCTCTGTCAACCTTGATTAACTTACCCGATTTTTCTCTTATGCCCTTGATAAAGTTAAACCTCGGCAATTCAACCTCTCCGCCCTCGAGCAAGATTAATAAATCCTCATTTAACTTTTCTAGGTCCAGGGCATCTATGGTCTCAAAATCAAAGCTTCCATCTTCCTTTAAGGGAGTCTTATCCCTGTTGACAAAGTAATCATCTACAGAAATAGATACTGGCATCTTTCCATTTACCTTTAACTGAACCGCCAGACGCTTGGAAAAGGTCGTCTTGCCCGAAGAAGAGGGCCCTGCAATTAGGACCAAGTGAATATCATCATCCTCACATATTCTGTCTGCAATATTCGCTATCTTTTTCTCATGTAAGGCCTCTGATACCCTGATTACCTCTGCAATGTCATTGCTTCTAATCTTTTCATTCAAGGATCCTACATAGGCCAAATCTAAGATATCCCCCCATTTTCCAGTTTCCTTAAAGACCTTTGATAGCTTTTTAAGCTCCTTAAACTTTGGTATTTCATAGTTAGATTTGCCATTGGGAAATAGGATTAGCACCCCTGGATAGTAGTATCTTAGCTGAAAAATGTCGACATAGCCAGTAGAGGCTGCCAAAAATCCATGGTATGTATCCTTATGGTCGCCGATTGTATATACATGTACATCTTCCCTGTCAAGGGAATTGAAAAGTCGGATTTTGTCGGTATACTTGTATTCCTCAAATAGAGAAATTGCCTCCTCCTTCGGCATTTTCTTCCTGCTAATAGAATAATTGCTGGCAACAATTTCCCTCATCTTTTCCTCAATCTTTTCGATCTCCTTAAAACTAATTGAATAATCCTTTTCAAATTCCACATAAAGGCCTTCCCCTAAAAAATGCTGGATGCGGACAATCCTTTCTGGAAACAACTCCCTACAGGCCATTATAAATACAGCAGATATGGTCTTGGTATAAATCCTATAGCCATCCTTATCTCCAATATCAAGGAATTTAATATACATATAACCCTCAACTATTTTGTTAAGGTTAAAGACTTCATTCTTAATCCTTGCCCCTAGATAATTTTTATAGTCCTTTCCAAAGGCCTTTACTGCAACGTCCTTTAGACTTGCACCTTCATTGATTAGTATTTCCCCTACTCCCTCTACAAATACCTTCAATTCCACCCATATCACCTCTCTAATTAGTCAAATAAATCCCTTTCAATTTGTCCGAAATTTCCCTTTGAATCAGCAATGAAGACCCTTCCATTTAAATACTCCAGCTCCCCACTTAGACCCTTAAATTCAAGCTTATACCCATGCAGCCATTGGTTGTCTAGGCCATATTTTTCCCTAAAAGTAGCATTTTCCTTTGAAAGGCCATACTTTCTATCCCCCACAACAGGATAGCCCAGAGAAGATAAGTGCCCCCTAATTTGGTGGGTCCTGCCTGTTATCAATTGAACCTCTAATAATGTATACCCATTTTTTGAAATTAATGGTCTCAATACTGTAATAATCTTCTTGGCACCTTCAAAGTCCCCCTTGTGAATTTGAACAATATTCCTATCCTGATCCTTTGAAAGGAAGGCTTCTTTTCTCATCTCCCTACTGACTAGGCCCTTGACAATAGTCTTATACCATCTTTCCACCTGACCCTGCCTGATGGCTTCATTTATAGCCTTTAGAGCCTGATAATTCTTTGCACCTATGATTATTCCCGACGTGTTTCTGTCTAATCTGTTGCATATAGAGGGGGAGAAGGATTTTTCAATTCTTGGTATAAAGTCTCCCCTTTCAATTAAATAGGCAGTCATACTATCCACAATGTTTTCCTCGAACTTCTCACCTGTACTATGGGATAATATACCTACCGGCTTATTCATCAATAGGATATTGTGGTCCTCATATATTATGTTGGGCATTAGGCTGGACCTTACCCCTGTCTTTCTAGCTCTGAATTTCTCTATGGTTTCATCAGATAAATACAGTTGTATGGTGTCTCCTTCTTCTATCATATCATCTGGCCTTGCCCTATTTCCATTCAATTTTATATTCTTTTTTCTTATCATTTTGTAAAGAAAACTCTGAGAAGCCTCTGCCAGGTACTTTCTTAAAAATCTATCCAGCCTCTGGTGGGCCTCATTTTTATCTATTGTTATTTCTCTCAATCTTTTCTCACCTTTTCCCTGTTTTGTGTTATAATTATATTATACATGATTGTTTGACTAAAACCTATCTTTTACAAAGTTCTCTAAGAGGTGACTACATGAAAAATTTTTATGAAAATATTAAAGATTTTATCTATGATTTTATAGACTACATAATAATGATTGGAATTGTTGGTATTGTCATATTGGTAATTGGCTGGAGGCTAGAGCTATTATTTGCAAAGGATGCCCTCGATATACCCGACCATAATACAGTAATAGTTCATGGCAATAGGGACTATGAGGAAGACCATGTAGAGCCGGATCCAGAGCCTGAAATAGCTGATCCTGAAGACAGTCAAGAAGCCACAGTAGATGAACCGCCCATAGAGGACATCCCTCTTGACACAAGCCCCGTAGAGGGACGAGTAGTTAAAATCACAGTACCACCTGGTTCCCTGCCATCAAGTATAGGAGATATCTTGGAAAGGAATGGTTTAGTAGCCAGCAGAAGTGAATTTGTTGAGAAATCCCAGGAATTAAACTTGGACACCAAATTGAAATCGGGAAACTTTGAAATTAAATTCGGCAGCCCTGTCGAAGATATAGTAAGGATCATTGCAAAATAAAGTCTTCCACTTGGAAGACTTTAATACTTGTTATTTATGTATTCATCAATTAAAGATGTCCTTTTCTTTTTAATAAACACGCCCCTGTCCTTGAGTATATCCAATAGCCACTTTGATTTTGAATGAAAGATGGCCTCCTTGTAATTGAGGAGAACTATTTCATACAGGCTGTCGTCAAGCCTCCTAGAGTTCAAATTGATATAATAGGCTTCTACCCCCTGGAAGTTTAAATAGTTTAACAGGTCCAATGCCGCCTTATCCTTTTCCTGATAGTAGTTATTCCCCTTATTGAGGTAATAGTTATAATATCTCTGACGCTTCCTAGTCTCCTTTACTTCCTTGGCCAACATGGTAAAATACTTAGCTAAAACATTGTAATACTGGTAGTTGTACATACCCATCTGAAAATTATCAATTCTTAAAAATGGCCTTATGTTCATTCTCATTACTAGGTCATAGTTATACTCGAGAAACTGTCTCTTGTTAATCTTTCCATTTTCAAATTCAAAGATAAGTGAAGATCTCCTATCTAAAAATTCGTCAAAACTACCTCTAATCTTACTATAATACTCCAAATCATACACCCTATCTAATATTTAGTCCTAATACACATCATACATTATACCATAAGACTAAGGGTTTTTTAATAAGTTTAATTCATTTTCACTTAATTCCCTATATTGTCCTGGCTCCAATGTCTGGTCCAATACCAGCCTGCCCATAGAAATCCTCTTTAAATAAAGCACCTTCATTCCAATGGCTTCAAACATCCTCTTGACCTGATGAAATTTCCCTTCCTGGATAGTTAGGTAAAGTCTGGATACGGCACTAGAATTGATTATTTCCAATTGCGAGGGTAAGGTCTTGTATCCATCGTCCAATACTATACCTGCTTGAAACTCAGCTATATATTCCTCACCTACATAGTCATCTACTTCCACATAATAGGTCTTATTAACTTTTTTCTTTGGAGATAATAGTTCATGGGCTAATTTCCCGTCATTTGAAATAAGCAAGAGGCCTTCGGTATCCTTATCTAATCTTCCTAGAGGAAAGGGCCTGTAGTTTATATATTCCCTAGTCAAAATATCGATGACTGTTTTGCTTTTAGGGTCGTCCGTAGATGAAACCAGTCCCTTTGGCTTGTTCATCATCAGGTATATGAACTGCCTGTAATTTATTTTTTCATCGTCAAAAAAAATCATATCTTTATGAGGGTCAACCTTTAATTCATTATTTAAGACCACCAAATCGTTTACCTTTACCCTGCCATCTTTTATATATCTTTTCACTTCTTTCCTACTACCATAGCCCATGTTTGAAACTATCTTATCTAGTCTCTCTGTCTTTATCATTGTTTCACCTTCTATTTTTTATTTATATTGTATACCATTATTTGATTTTATAAAATTGAATAATTGTATAATAATTTGTCAAACTACTATTGAAAGAATTTTTTTCAAGAAAGGAGAAAGCCATGACTGAGGAAAAGATAACTGAAGGAGTTAGATGCGTTGTAAATACTTGTGGTTTCTATAAAGAAGGAGATGTTTGCACTGCTGGCAAAATCGAAATCAAACCTAGAAATGCCTCCACAGCAGAGGAAACAGACTGCGCGACCTTTACTCCTGGTGGAAGCATGAAATAGTCAAGAAGGCAGGATTAAATCCTGCCTTTCTCTTATACAGCATAGTCTACTTCTATTTCTATACAGCTATCTTTTAATTTTTCCGGTATGTCGTCTAAGGTGTAGTCAATATTTATATAAAATTGGGTATCAAATTTTTCTCCAATCTTGCCAAGCTTCTCCAATAGGCTTTCCAGTGCTGCAATATCTAGTTCAACTACCTTGTATATACTATCAACATAAATCTTTTCTAAATCATAGTCCATGCCAATTATTCCACACAAAAAGCCATAGAATGACTCAATATCCAAGATATTGAATTCCATGGCATTAATTAATCTAACATTATGATTTAAGGAAAAAATATGATTGTCATCCACGTCAATAAAGGCAATATTACCGTTGCCTTCCCCCAAATCTTTGTTGGCATTGTCGATAAGCCACTTTGTCTTTCCAGAACCTTTTTCACCTAAAATGAATTTAACCATGGCAACCACCTTAACCTTTCTTTAATTATTTAATATTTTATCGGCCAAAAGCTAAAAAGCTTTATAGCCCTAAGAGCCTTATCCAAATTTCTTTAGGCCTTTTCCGTGTAAATAATTGTATTCCATTCCCTGAAAGGTACCTCTCTCCTCCATTAGGTCCACAATTTCATCTCTGATTTTCCACCAGGACTCATTCCAATTTACAAACAATAGGTTTTCTTCCGGGGCCCTCCCAATTATTCTTTGTACTACGATACTGGGATCTAGGTATTGTAAAAATAAGATTACCCTCTCCATATACTCATTTCTAGATAATAGCTCTATTTCCCCTTTCTTATACATTACACCCAGGGCTGTTCCATCAACTACATACAAGGCATGGAGCTTCACCTCATCGACACCTAAGGCTGAGACAACTTTTGCATTCTCTATGACGTCAATCCTGTCATCCCATGGAAGGTTTAGTATTAGATGTGTACAGTTTCGAAGGCCATATTTCTTTACCTTCATGCTGGCATCTATATATTCGCCCAGACTATGGCCCCTATTGATTTTTAGAAGTGAATGATAATTTACAGTCTGTAGACCTAGTTCTAGGGTAATATCGATATTATAGATATTTTGAATCTTAGAAAGATACTCCAAATATCTTTCATTGACACAATCTGGCCTTGTAGATATAGATATAGAAACTATATCATCTATTAAACTTTCCTCAATGAAAGATTTAAAATCCTCAAAGGGCATATAGGTATTGGTAAAGTTTTGATAGTAGGCAATAAACTTCTTTGCCTTATATTTTTCTCCTATATATTTCCTGTTCTTTTCAATTTGATTTCTTACTGTCATAGATGAAGGAAGGTTTTCAAAGGTTCCCCCTTCTTCTCCACAAAAGATGCATCCACCAAAACCTAAATTTCCATCCCTATTGGGACATGTCACAGGCAAACTAATCGGTAACTTGTAAACTTTCTCCCCATACTTCTCCATTAAATATTTCGAATAGGTATTATATACTGTTATTTGACTCAAACTCTTCCTCCTTTCCCCTATATACTTAATACCCTTTTTAATTCAAAAGCAACACCAGATTCGTTATTGTCTTTTTTTGTTATTATCTTAGCTACGGATTTTACCATATCGCTTCCATTCTTCATGGCAATCCCAAGCCCAGAGTTCTTTATCATGCTAATATCGTTGTTGTTGTCACCTATGGTGATTATTTCCTCAGGGCTGATATCCATTCCAGATGCATATTCTAGAATTGTCTTCCACTTGTTACCATCTGGATTCATTATTTCTATCATAGACTCAACTAAATCAAGGTTCTCCATTATGTGAATGTTAAAATTATCTGAATAATTTTTACTTATGAATTCGTAAAAGGGATAGAGGGCTTTTTTAGAATCCCCGTAAACTATAGTAAGAATTTTTTCGTTTCCAATTTCTAAAAATGACTTTACTTCCTTAAATCTTCCCTCTCTCATTACATACTCGCCGTACTCTCTACCTCTCTCTATTATCAAATCTATACCCTCATTATAGGCATCGATGTGTATAACAGGATGTAAATTTCTTCTCATACCTTCTTCAATGATTATTTTATAATCTTCAGTATCCATATATTTGGAAATCAATAATTCATCGTTTAAGGAGTTTCTAACTATGTTGCCATTATTTGCAATTATAGTTATATGGCCATTGATTTTTTTTGTCAGTTCCTTAGCCGACCAATATCTCCTCCCCGTAGCTACCACAATTTCATATCCCTTTTCAATTAGCAAATTTATGGTTTCAAGATTATCCCTTGGAATATCCTTTTTATCATCTAATAAGGTACCATCCAAATCAATTGCGATTAATTTGTACAAGCATATCCCCCCAAAAGTTACATAAAAAGCACCTCGCAAAATCGCAAAGTGCCTTTAAATCATATTTAATCCTCTAGTTCGTCATCCTCATATTCTAGAAAATCTTCATCCTCTAAAAATAGGGCGTCAAAGGCTTCAGATACAATATCAAATTCTTCCTGATTTTCAATTGGAGTCAATTCAAAATCTTCGTCATTTATTTCATTGTATCTATATAATAATACATCTTCGTCATCAATAGGTTGTAGAGCAATGTATTCTTCATCTTCTACCTCAAAAACACCTAGTATTAAACATTCTAATTCTGTATCATCATCTAGGGTCAAAATTATTATATCTTCATTTAAATCTTCGAAATCGAATTCGTGGTCATGGTCGTGGTCGTGATCGTGATGGTGATGATGGTCAAATTCTTCTTCCTTTTTCTTATCCATTTTAATTCTCCTTTAAAATTTATTTGTTACAATATATAATATCCTATTTTGACAAAGAAGTACATATATAATTTTCCCTTTATCTAATCTTTTCCAGTAGCTTCAATAAAAATTCATAAATTCTTCCTGTAGAGGAAATACTGAGTTTTTCGCCAGGAGCATGGACACCGTACATATTTGGCCCAAAGGATATCATATCCATATCGTCAAACTTTTCATCAAAGAGCCCACACTCTAATCCTGCATGAATTGCCGATATGTTTATCTCCTCATTATATATTTCCCTATATGTCTCCTTTAACATATCCCTTATATAAGATTCATCCTTGTACTGCCAGGCAGGATATGCAGACAGGCTCTCACTGCTGGCTCCAATACATTGGCATAGCAATTGTATCTGGTTTGAAATATGGGCCTTTAATGTGCCTACAGATGACCTGATAGACGATTCCAAGGTCACCCTGTCTTGCTCAGTCTTTACAACCCCTAGATTTGTCGAACTCTCAACAAGGCCCTCTATTGCCCCACTCATGCTTTGAACGCCGTTTGGTATCAATACTAAAGCTGAAATTATCTTTTCCATTGTCTCCTTGGTAAATACCCTCTTATCAGTATTATCCACTGGATTTAAATTTATCTTGATATCTCCATCTGTGTGCACTAGTTCATTCTGTAAATCTCTTTCTATACTGGACAAGGAAGCATTTAGTTCATCTATATCCTCCTTGCCTATGGCTATGGTCACCCTTGTAAATCTTGGTATGGCATTGGACTTGGAGCCCCCCTCAATATAGCTGAGACTAAGGTCTAATTTCTTGGATAGGTAGTCCAAAATCCTGCCCATTAACTTATTCGAATTCCCCCTGCCATTGTTGATCTCCATTCCCGAATGGCCACCCTGAAGCCCAGATAGTGACAATTCAAAAAATTCTCTGTCCCCTGCAAGGTCTTCCCATTCGAGTCCTATAGATACAATATTTCTTTCGCCGCCTGCACAGCTTACAAGTGCAGTTCCTTCTTCTTCCGAATCTAGATTAATCAAGATCCTGCCGTCTATGTTCTTAGGGTCTAGGGCCAAGGCACCAGACATACCAGACTCTTCATCGGAGGTGAAAAGGGCTTCTATTGGCGGATGGGCTATATCTTTAGATTCCAATATTGCTAAAATCATGGCTAGGGCAATGCCATTGTCAGCACCCAGTGTCGTTTCTTTAGCAATTATATAATCATCTTCAATCTCAATTTTGATAGGATCCTTAGAGAAGTCATGGCTGGAGTCTTCAGTTTTCTCACACACCATATCCATATGGCCCTGCAATACGAGCACAGGACTGTTTTCATAGCCCTCAAATCCCTCTTTCTTCACTATTACATTTAGGGCCTCATCTTGGATAACCTGTAAACCTAAATCTTTCCCAGTTCTAACTAGATAGTCGCTAATCTCCTTCTCCTTGTGGGAGCACCTTGGTATCCTCGTTATCTCCTCGAAATAATACATTACTCTCTCCGGCATAATCCCTTCTAAAACTCTCATCTTTCATATCCTCCCTTTCTTCTAATTATGTATTAAATATTCTTCCAATTAATATTTTCGTTTAGTATATCAACAAGCTTAATGAAATATTCTTCTTCCAAGTCAGTAAACCTATTTTTCATAGGGCTATCTAGGTCCAAAACACCATATAGCTTCTCATCCTTGATAATTGGAATAACTAATTCAGCATTGGATGCATCATCGCAGGCAATATGCCCGGGGAATTCATGGACATCATCCACTAGTTGGACTTCTCTTGTCTTAACTGCTGTGCCACAGACCCCCTTGCCTATTTCAATCCTATTGCAAGCAGGCAGGCCCTGAAAGGGCCCTAGGACCAATTCATTATCTCTCAAAAAATAAAAGCCAGCCCAGTTCAATTCATCTATACAGGCCATTATTATTCCAGTTACATTGGATATATTGGCTAAATCGTCATTTTCTGAACTAAGCTGTGACTTTGTCAATAAAAGCATATATCTTAGTCTTTCTTTTTGATTCATATCTTGAATTCCAGCTAGTTTGAACATATTATTTCCCCCCTCGAAATATTATGATTCTATAATATCAAATTCGCTAAAATTATACAAGAAGAAAAGTGCCATAGGCACCTTTGATCAGGAAGTTTTTAAAATCCTATTACTTGCTTAAATCTATATGGCAATAACCTCCAGGGTTTTTCTTTAGGTAATCTTGGTGGTATTCCTCTGCCTGATAGAAGGAATTGAGGGGCATTACCTCTGTCACTATTGGCCTCCTATATTTTTGTTTTTCTCCTTCTAAAGTTCTATTTATAGTGGAAAGATCAGTATCATCTATGTAATAAATTCCTGTCCTGTACTGATTTCCTATATCGGGCCCCTGCCTATTGAGCATAGTCGGATCTATTATATTCCAAAATTTATTTAGCAATTCTTCCAAAGATATTTTATTTTCATCGTATTTTACATAGGTTGTCTCAGTATGCCCTGTAGTCCCAGTACATACTTCCTCATAGGATGGGTTTTCCTTAGAACCATTGGCATATCCCACATCTGTGTCTACAACCCCATCTATCCTCGACATATATTCTTCTACACCCCAGAAACAACCACCTGCCAAATATATTTCTTTCATCTCTAACCTCCTATATCTTTTATTTGCCCACCTTCCTGTTTCCTTGATACCTTTGTCTAAGTCCTATCTTCCCCTATTAATAGAATAAAATCCGCCCCTTCAAGTATAATATCGTTTTCTTCATCCAGCCTTCCATTGGCACTTAAAAATATAATCTTAAACTCCACACCCCCACTTGCTCCCATATAGGAAGTCTCAAAGGTCATGTCTTCCACAGATAAAAAATTTTTCTTTATATTAAAATCTGCACCTTCTATTTTAGATATTTCTTTTACCAGGGTCTCCATGTCCTGCTCTAATACTATCTCGCCGGCCTTCCTGACGACTAAGCTCTTGCTTATTCCCTTATACTCTACAGAAAAGTCCTCTAATTCCCTAGGCTTTTCATCCCATGAATTCATACTTAGATAATAATCAAAGTTCCTTACATCAATGGGCGAATCCAGACTGGTGCCATAATAAAAATAACTACCCCTTTGGTTAATGTCCAGGCTATAGGGATTGTAGTTAAATCCCATTAGGCCTTCCATATTATCAAAATCGAATGTTTCAGGCAGGAGTCTTATATCGCTTAGCTTGTGATTCTGATTGAAATAAGTCAATATATTGCTAACTTCCCTCTGATCCCCTTGTGAAATATCCGCATTTGGAACTATGCTTCCACCTACTATCATATTGTTCCTAGATAATATATTTTCTAATCTCTTGTTCTGACTGTATTTAGATATGGAAAAGCTACTGACAGGCCCCAGTACCGAGATGAGGACCACAAGAGATAGACTAATAGTTATAAAGGTATTTTTCAGATTTTTTTGGATGATGAAGTATAGCATAATAGTCAAAACCCAAAGACCTAGAGCTATGATATAGTACCTGTTCTCCGTTACCCCATACTGGCTTACCCTCTGAAAAATAGAAATAAACATCATCAGAAGTATTGGCAGTATGGCCTTTGGAAAAATCACCTTGAAGGACTTTGCCACCCTGTTTGTATCAATAATAGGGTTTAACAAAAATATCACACCTACTGAAAGAGTAGAATACCAAATAACCAGATGAGAAACTAGACCCTTGGGCCATTCCCTGCTTACTAAAATCTTTGCAAAATATACATAAAGGATTATGGAATAGATACTTATTAGAGGAATGACTATAAAGGTCAACAGTACCCTCAAGGCCTTATTGTATTCAAAATTCCTATATTTGGCCCCCATGGGGGGAAGATTTGCAAGGAAAAGGGGCACTGAAAAGACCAAGGATATGGTTAGGAATATATAATAGTATAGCTTTCCCGGTATATTGGCATCAAAAAGCTGATCTATGGTAAGGAATATGGCCGATAGACCAATATATAAGACTAGGGCATAGCTTACGGTAATAGCAAACCCATGGTAAATATCCAATATATAATATTCATAGTCTTCATTTTCCCTGAGTCTGGGAATATATAAAAAGGCTAAAAGCAGAAATATTAAAAAGCCTGAGTACCTCGACGCAGTCAGGCTATTGACCTCCTGTAAAAAAAACCTATGGTAGAGGGCCAACATAAGTCCCCCACCCAAGTAGATGACTATTGAAGTTATCCTATTTTTACTAAAAAACTTTTCAATAGACAGTCCAAAGCATAGGGATAGAACTATTCCCATTCCCAGAACCATGTTTAACCTGACCATATTCTCAAGGGCAGGTCCTGTTATATCTGTCTCATTTAAGTATATCAGGCTCAGGGCCAAAACTGTAGATATTATGACCGTAATTGGAAATCTTCTGATACTCATTCTCAAACTTTCGAATGTGGACCTTATTCTGTTTAATATTTTCATAATCCATACCTCTATCTTTTAATATTCATGATTCATTATTAACTTTAATATCTCCTCTTTCTTTTCTTTCCATTCTTCATAGTTGCATATATCCCTAAATTGATTGTCTATTTTCCTGTTTAAAGGCCTAATACTACAGTCACACAGAAAGTCCACGTCAACATCCTGTATGAAAGACAGGGCAATTTGATCCATTATTTCATTTAGGACCTCTTCTTTTTCCTCCTTAGTCATCTCCTTGCCTTTCAAAATTATTGCAAGATTTTCGTAAAACCTATATCTAATAAAGATCATAAAACCTTCAAAGTCTTCTGCCTTGTTACCCTCTTCTATTTCAAAAATTATCCTAAAAAACAAGTTCCAACGAAAATCCTTGTTTATTACATCCAATATGCTATTACCAATGTTTCGAGTAAAACAATCATTAAAAAATATTTCTCTTTCAAAGTTAATATAGTTGTTGAAGGATATTTCATTCTCTCCAATCTCATTTAACCTATTCAAAATCCTCAGGAAATTAGCACTATAATTTTCAGTTTCCTCCGGTCCACCCTTCATGAAGATATAGTTTACTATGAGGTCAGTTGTCTTTTTGAAATCAATTATAAAGCCTAGTTCCTGTCTTATCTTTACTATGTATATATCGTGAATAATCTTGGACAAGAGGGACTGCAATTGGTTCTTCTTGTTTAGGGAGTTACTTGCATCCATTCCATTTAAGTGATTGTAAACCAACATTAACTGCCTATCTATCATGGTCAAATTGTCCTTAATAGATGACATTATATCCCTAAAGAAATTTTCCGTTAACATGTAGTTAAAATTCTTGTACAAGATCCTATGATCGATCTCTCCCCAAAATAAATTAACTAGGGATTTAATCTGCAACTCGAAATTGACAGTAATATCGTCCTTTTGGTATTTTCCATCAATTTTGTAGATTTCAAATCCATTCTTTTGTTTTTGAGGTTGCTTCATACTCAAATTTAACCTTATATTGGAATTCAATGGATTGGTGTAAAAACCATCCTTTAACTTGGTCTTAAACAATTTTACTATATCCCTGTATATCTTATCCTCATCTTCTATAAATCTACACTCAATCCTAAAGCCAATGAGATCAGATAAGTTTTCTATTAAAACCTCTGGTGTTTTGTACTTGATAAAAAAATTGTGCCGAAGAATTTTCTCCCTTAGACTTTCTGGTGACTTAATCCTGTAGTTGACATTTAGAAAATGATCGTTGATAAAAAAACTATCTGTAAAAAACTTCTCTAGAATCGAAGCAACAGTACCTATGCTGTCCTTTCTCTCATCTATTAGTGCCAATGTTTCGTCAATAAAATCAAATAGCTCAAGCTTCATTATTCATCCCCCTAGGATATAATAATTAAACACCTAACAATTAAATTATATCACAAATTCTTAAATAAGAAAAAGAGAAATCAAAGTGATTTCTCCTAGTCAAATTTGTCAAAGTAAATTAATTCTTCAGCCAGCCCCTTTTCTACTAGGGCTCCAACCATGGTTTCTATCATCCTCATATTACCGCATAAATACGCTTCCTTATTTTCTCCATTTTCTAAA
>JBBAEY010000059.1:0-14096 GCA_041655755.1 Tissierellaceae bacterium | reverse complement strand
CTGGTTTCTCTCTTCTTTTTCATACCTTCTCTTTTCTTGTTTATACCTTCCAGCAAATGCCCCCCAAACTCATAGTAGTCAACTATGTAACCTGTTATAACTGCGACTATAAAGGAAAGTACACTTACCAAAAGGTATTTAAGGGGCATAACTGACATGAGAACGAAGGCAGAGTCACCCATGGTAGCTATCAGAGTTGCCACCACTGTACCAAAGCTCACACTACCCTTAGGGAAAAGAGGCATGACAAATATGGCACCTCCGCACCCCGGAGTGAGTCCCAGAAATGAGCCTATAATTGGCTGTGCCTTTTTGGACTTCTCAATTTTCTCTACGAGTTTTCCAGACAACTTATAATCTACATATCCAAATATTATTAATACTGCCCCCACAAAAGCTGTAACCTGGATAAAGGCGTTTTCAGCACTATAAAGAATTAGTCTAATAATTTCTCCTTGCAAAATATCCCTCCTCTTAAATAACTGTTATATTACTTGTATTCCCAACATTGGGAATGGGAAACATTTTTCCATATTATATTATAAGTATTTTTGTTTTTTGTTACTAAAACCCTAAAATAAGAAGAGTACCCCTACCCCAACTACTGTAATTAATGCTCCCAATAATTCCTTGGCCTTTATCTTATCCTTAAATACTAGAATTGATATAGGTATAATGGTAACAGGGACTATGGCTGTTATGGTAGAAGATATACCTGCTGAGGTATATTGTAAGGATAATAGGGACAGGCCTACTCCGACAAAGGGACCAAAAATAGAGCCTATACTTATTTCCACCATGGCCCTGGCATTTTTTAAAGCTAATTTTACATCGGCCCACTTTTTCCTGTAAAATATCAGGGCTGCAAAGCTTATAAGGCCAGCTACCATCCTGACCTGGGTGGCTGCAAATGGATTGTAATCCCCCATGCCATATTTACTGAACATCAAACCTACAGCCTGTCCCAAAGAACCTAAAAAAGCATATGTTAGACCCTTTAGGGAGTATTTTACCTGAATCTTTTTCTCTTCTGGGTTTTTCCCCAATATAACCAAGGCTATTCCAATGAGTGTGATGGTCATACCTAGGAGACTTATGATACTCAAGGTTTCTCCAAATACCAGGTAACCCATTAGGGCAGTAATAGGCGGAGACGTGGCCATTATCAACATTGAAATCCTAGAACCTACTTCTAGATAGGACTGGAATAAGAATAGATCTCCAATAAAAAATCCTATAAGTCCAGATATACTTAAAAATATCCAATGCCTTGCAGTTGCATCCACTGGAAGCAGATTGCCTCTGGTGAAAAAAGTAAATATACTGACAAATAAAAATCCTGTGATTAACCTAATGAAATTCACGGTCAGGGAGCCTACCCTCTTCCCCGATAATTCAAAAAAAGTGGCTGACATTGACCAACAAAATGCAGTACCTAGTGCTGCTAGTTCTCCTAAGTTTGACTTGAGCATATTCTACCTTCTTTCCTATTATTATAAGATATATGATATATTATTTGATTTGCTTATTCAATACCTTTATAGAACTACTGTTTTGAAATGCAAGGCTCCAAAGGTAATAATCCTTTGGAGCCTTGCTTCTACAGCTATTCAAGTCTAATTAAAAGTTCACCTGCTTCTACATTTTGCCCTTCCTTGACAGCAATGGTTTGAACTATACCACCGGCTGCGGCCGTTACCTGTGTTTCCATTTTCATGGCTTCTATAACTGCCACCAATTGTTTTTCCTTGACTTCCTCTCCCTGCTTTACAAATATCTTGGAAATAAGGCCGGGTATACTAGCACCTATCTCTAATTTGTTTTCGCTATCTGCCATCTGCTTAAAAACCTCTTCCTTAACTACCTTGCTGGCCTTATCAAAGATTTTAACAGCCCTTCTGCTGTCATTTACTTCAAAATATAGGGTCCTGTAGCCCTCGTCATCTAATCTTCCTATTTCAAGAAGTTTTATAACCAATCTTTTACCTTCAGCTATTTCAACCTCTCCTATCTCTCCCTCTCTTAGGCCATGGAAGAATATGTGGCTTTCCATTCTGCTAAAATCACCATGTTCCTTCAGGTAATTGAGATAATCTTCAAATACCTTGGGATAGAGGGCATGGGATAGGATATCCTTCCTCTCCGCATCTAGCTTGTATTTGTCCTTCAGATGGATTTTGATTTTTTCAAAGTCTTCATCTTCTAGCAGTTCACCGGGCCTGACTGTAATAGGCTCTTCTCCCTTTAAGACGAGTTTTTGCAATCTATGGGGGAAGCCTCCCATGGGCTGGCCCATCATTCCCTGAAAATAGGATACTACTGAATCTGGAAATGCCATATCCTTGGCCTTATGGTAAATATTTTCAGGTGTCAAATCGTTTTGCACCATGAATATGGCCATATCTCCAACTACTTTTGAAGTCGGTGTTACCTTTACTATATCTCCCAGCATCTCATTTACTGTTTTGTACATTTCCTTTACCTGGTCAAATCTGTGACCTAGGCCAAAGCTCTCAACCTGTGGCTTTAGATTGGAGTATTGTCCTCCAGGTATTTCATACTTATATATCTCGGCTGTACCCGACTTTAGTCCCGATTCAAATTGACTATAAATAGGCCTTACACTAGCCCAATAGTCGGATATCACTTGCAGGTCGTCCACATTTAAACCCGTACTCATACTTGTATGCTCTAGGGCTGCTACAACTGAATTTAAGGCAGGTTGGCTGGTGAGTCCTGCCATACTATTGAAGGCAGTATCTACTATGTCAACGCCCGCATGGGCTGCCATCAAGACTGTTGCTATTCCATTGCCACTAGTATCGTGGGTATGCAGATGTATGGGTATCTTTATCTCCGACTTCAGTGCCCTTACTAGTTCATAGGCTGCCTGTGGTTTTAGTAGGGATGACATATCCTTTATGCCTAGAATATGGACTCCTGTCTTTTCGATTTCCTTGGCAGACTTCACATAGTAATCAAGGCTATATTTTGTCTTGGACTTGTCTAATATATCCCCCGTATAGCAAATACACGCTTCTGCCACCTTCCCTACCTTTAAAACCTCATCTATGGCTATTTCCATTCCCTTCAACCAATTTAGGGAATCAAATATTCTAAAGACATCTATTCCTCTGTCTGCTGCCTCCCTGACAAATTCCCTAATTACATTGTCGGGATAATTCCTATATCCTACTGCATTGGATCCTCGTATGAGCATTTGAAATAGGATATTGGGTATCCTTCTTCTAAGGCTTTCCAGTCTTTCCCAAGGGGATTCGTTTAGAAACCTGTAAGCAACGTCAAATGTCGCTCCTCCCCACATTTCAAGGGAAAATAGGTCCTTCCCTAGTACAGAAACAGCCTTGGCTATCCTAAACATATCCGATGTCCTTACCCTAGTTGCCATTAGGGACTGATGTGCATCCCTCATGGTGGTGTCTGTAATTAGGAGGGACTTCTTGTCCCTTATCCATTCTACTAACCCCTCTGGTCCTCTTTCATCTAAGATTTGCTTGGTGCCGTACTGGTTTTCTGGCCTTTCAACCTTAGGTACCTTAGCTATATCAAAATCAGGTTTATTCCCCTTTGTTTCATTGACGACCTTCTCGCCTATATAGTTTAAAACCTTGAGCTCAATATCCTCCTTGGCCCTTATTTCAAACAGTTCAGGATTGTAGGTGATAAAACCTGTATTGCACTTGCCATTTAAAAACTCCTGATGGTTTAGCACATTTATAAGGAAGGGGACATTGGTCTTAACCCCCCTAATCTTTAGTTCTCTCAAGGCCCTGCTGACCTTTCTGGCTGCGTCTTCAAAGGTTCTTGAATGGGAGGTTACCTTTACCAGTAGACTGTCATAATAGGGGCTAATATTAGCTCCTGTAAACCCGCTTCCTCCGTCTAGCCTTATGCCATAGCCGGAACCTGTTCTGTAAATGTCAATATTGCCTGTATCTGGGGCAAAATTGTTCAGCGGATCTTCTGTTGTCACCCTACACTGGATGGAGTAGCCCCTAGGCTCTATGTCCTCTTGGGACTTGATGCCAATTTCATCTGAATCTAGAGAATATCCTTGGGCTACCAGTATTTGTGCCTGGACTAGGTCTATGCCCGTTACCATTTCTGTAACTGTATGCTCTACCTGTATCCTAGGATTTACCTCTATGAAATAATGCTTTCCATAGTCGTCAAGTAAAAATTCCACCGTACCTGCATTTCTATAGTCAACTGCCTTTGCAATCTTCACTGCATCATTGCATATGTTCTCTCTCTGCTCCTCTGTAATGGAAAAAGCAGGGGTATATTCTATGACTTTTTGATGTCTTCTCTGGATAGAACAATCCCTTTCATAGAGATGGACAATGTTGCCATACTTGTCCCCTAGAACTTGCACTTCTATGTGCTTTGGCCTTACTAGGTATTTTTCTATGAAAATATCGTCTATGCCAAAGGCCTTTTTGGCTTCATTCTTTGCACTATAGTACTCCGATATTAAATCATTTTCATCCCTTACTACCCTCATACCTCTGCCTCCGCCACCTGCGGCTGCTTTCAAAATGACGGGATAACCTGCAAATTTTGCAAATTCCAGAGCTTCTTCTTCTGAATTAACGGCTTTTTCAATGCCTGGTATGGTTGGCACCCCAACTCTACTGGCTACTTTCTTTGATTGGATCTTGTCTCCTAAGCTTTCCATCATGTCCGAATTGGGACCTATGAATTCAATTCCCACCTCTTCACATTTTTTTGCAAATTCTGGGTTTTCCGATAGGAAACCATAGCCTGGGTGTATGGCATCTACGCCCTTCTTCAGTGCCAGTTTAATTATCTCATCGATATTTAAATAGGCTTCAACTGGACTTTTGTTTTTTCCAATCAAGTAGGATTCGTCAGCCTTGGTCCTAAAGAGTGAATTCTTATCCTCATCTGAATATACGGCAACTGTTCTAATACCCAATTCATTACATGCCCTAAATATTCGAATTGCAATTTCTCCCCTATTTGCTACAAGGATTTTTCTTATCTTTTTCTGCATCTTATACACCTCCGGGTTCTACTTATATTTCTAGGAAGAAGGCTTCATCTTTTTCAGTATTTCTTCCGTAAATTCTTGGGTACCTAACTTGCCGCCCAAATCAACTGTGGTGTTTGACTCTAGAGACTCTGTCAAAGCCCTTTCAATTTTTGCAGCAGCTTCGATTTCACCAAGGTACCTTAGCATCATTATACCAGATAAAATTGCAGATGTGGGGTTTGCAATATCTTTTTTTGCTATATCCGGTGCCGTTCCGTGTACTGCTTCGAATATGCTGATATCTTCTCCAATATTTCCTCCCGGTGCAAGGCCAAGACCGCCAACCAAACCGGCACCCAAATCGGATATTATGTCTCCATATAGGTTTGGGGCTACTATTAGGTCAAAGTCCTGGGGCGACTGAACTAGCTTCATGCACAAGGCATCTATAATCACATCTTCAAATTCAATATCTTCATATTCCTTGGCTATCTTTCTACCTGATTCTAAAAATAACCCATCAGATAATTTCATTATATTTGCCTTGTGGGTCAAGGTAACTTTTTTTCTATTTTCCTTCCTAGCTAGGTCAAAGGCGTATCTTGCTATTCTCTCACTGGCCTTTCTGGTAATTATCTTTATGCTTTCGGCTGCGTCATCTCCAACCATATGCTCTATACCTGAATACAGATCCTCTGTGTTTTCCCTCACTATGACTAGGTCTATATCGCTGTAGATACTCTTGGCTACTGGATAGGATTTAATCGGACGAACATTTGCATAAAGATCTAAGGTCTGCCTTAATTGTACATTAATAGACCTAAATCCTCCCCCAACAGGCGTGGTGACTGGACCCTTCAGGGCAATTTTGTTTCTTCTTATGCTTTCTATGGCATGGTCTGGCAAGGGGCTGCCATACTTTTCTATGGCAGTCTCCCCTACTTCCACCAAATCCCAGCTAATGGATACACCACTTGCCTCTATTAGCCTTACTGCCGATGATATGACTTCTGGCCCAATGCCATCTCCATGTATCAATGTAATCTTATATGACATTTTTTTCTCCTTTCAGATTGAGTAGGCCACCTGCAATTAGGATTTCCCTTTCCCTCTCCTTTATATTCAAATTGAGCCCGTAACTTTCCTTTCTTGTCCTGTTGAGCATTGAAATCTTCCCACTATCCAACTGTTCATGTATATTTTCAATAGTTAATTCATCTAATAGACCTATGCTGTCATAGTCATCCACATTTTCAAATTCCAAGGGAAGTATCCCGTTATTGATTAGGTTTTGCTTGTGAATTCTTGCAAAGGATTTGGCAACTACTGCCCTAATTCCAAGATGTAGGGGGACCAAGGCTGCATGTTCTCTGCTAGATCCCTGTCCGTAGTTAAATCCTGCTATTATAAATCCTCCACCATTCTCCCTAGCCCTTTTGGGAAAGTCAGGGTCACAGGGTGTCAAGCAATAGTCAGATAGGTATGGAATATTGGACCTATATGGCAAGAGCCTTGCATTGGAAGGCATTATATGGTCTGTAGTGATGTCGTCCTTTACCCTTATCAGGGCCCTTCCTCCTATGTTCTTTGCCAGTGGCCTTCCCTTGGGAAATGGCTTTATATTAGGTCCACGAATTATCTCAACATCTCTTCCATCTTCAGCCGGACTAAGGATTAAATTGTCGTTGATTAAAAATTTCTCTGGCATATCGATACTTAGTCCATCTATCTTGTCTGAAGGATTAGTAATATAACCAGTTAGTGCCGATAGAGCAGCTACCTCAGGACTAGACAGATATACATCTGCAGATGCTGTACCGCACCTGCCCTGGAAATTCCTATTGAAGGTTCTAAGGGATACCCCATTTGTTATTGGAGCCTGTCCCATGCCTATACAGGGTCCACATCCTGCCTCTAGTATTCTAGCCCCTGCAGATATTAACTTGGCTAGTCCGCCATTTTCGGCTAGCATATTTAATACCTGCTTGGAGCCAGGTGATATAACCAAGGATACATCCTCTGCTATGGTTTTGCCATCTAATATCTCTGCTACCTTCATTAAATCCATGTAGGAGGAATTGGTACAGCTACCAATGGCCACCTGATTAACCTTTACCCTATCTATCTTAGATACTTCCTCCACCCTGTCAGGACTATGAGGAAGAGCTACCATGGGCTCTAATTTATTCAAATCTATGCTTATTTCCTCATCGTATATGGCGTCATCATCTGCTAGTATTTCTCTGAAGTCACCCTCCCTGCCCTGTAGTCTCAAAAACTCAAGGGTTCTATGGTCGGAGGGGAAAATAGATGTGGTTGCCCCTAATTCTGCTCCCATATTTGTGATGGTTGCCCTTTCTGGCACTGATAGGCTACTAATTCCATCTCCGCAATATTCAAATACCTTGTTTAGCCCTCCTACCACCGTATACCTCTTCAGTACTTCTAGAATAATGTCCTTGGCAGCAGTCCCAGCTTTTAGTTTTCCGGTCAATTCTACCTTGACTATATGGGGCATGTTTATATAGTATTCTCCTCCTGCCATGGCTACTGCTACATCCAGACCTCCTGCACCCATGGCCAACATACCAAGTCCTCCTGATGTAGGAGTATGACTATCTGAGCCAAGCAGGGTCTCACCGGGTACCGCAAATCTTTCCAGATGAACCTGGTGGCATATGCCATTGCCTGGCTTGGAAAAATATATGCCGTATTTTTTTGCAACAGTTTGTATATATAGGTGATCGTCTGCATTTTCTGGACCTGCCTGCAGCATATTATGGTCAATATAGGCCACAGATTTCTTGGTCCTTACCCTGTCTACCCCCATAGCCTCAAATTGTAAATAGGCCATGGTTCCTGTAGAATCCTGAGTCAGGGTTTGATCTATTCTTATTCCTATTTCACTTCCTCTTTCTAGTTTTCCAAACTTTATATGTTCTTTTATTATCTTTTCAGTTACTGTCAATCCCATATCTTTTCCTCCATCTGCTATATTGCCCTAGTCTTTATACCTTCACTTATATTTGGAATAAACTTATATACTAGGCCCTTTAGCTCTTCATTTGTTATACTGGAAATCCTGCCATTCTCATATTGATCGTCTATCCATTTTTTTATTGGTAGTATTCTTTGATCATTTTTTTCCACCTTGGACTTATCATCTAACCTGAAAAATCCATTTATCCATGCTGCAATACCAGCTAGTCCAGAATAGGAGTTTACTGCCACTAGGGGCGCCTTCCCCAGTATCTTTTCAGTATCAAAGCTATTGTAAATTTCCTTGTTCTTTAACATGCCGTCGGCGTGTATACCTGCCCTTGTAATGTTAAATTCACTTCCTACAAAAGGAGTGCGGGCAGGAACCATATAGCCCAGTTCCTTTTCAAAATAATCTGCTATATCTGCAATGATTTTTAAATCCATATCCTTTGTATTTCCCTTTATCTGTCCATATTCAAATATCATGGACTCCAGTGGACAGTTTCCTGTTCTTTCTCCAATCCCAAACAAGGTAGTATTTACTGAAGATCCGCCATAGAGCCATGATGTGGAGGAATTAACCACTACATTGTTGAAATCGTTGTGTCCATGCCATTCAATAGAGGATGAGGGAACGCCACAATAGTATCTAAGCCCATGTATTAGAGCAGGTACTGACCTTGGCATTTCTGACCCTACATAGGGTATACCTAAACCAAGGGTATCTGCAGCCCTAATCTTTACTGGCATATTATACTTATCCGACAATTCCATTAAATTCTTTGCCAAGGGTGCTACAAAACCGAAAAAGTCCGCCCTTGTTATATCTTCAAAATGGCATCTTGGTATAATACCATTTTGAAGGGCAGCCTCAGCAATTGATAGATACTGAGTCATGGCCTCTTTTCTTGTCATATTTAATTTATGAAATATATGATAGTCTGAACTGGACATTAAAATTCCAGTTTCTTTTATCCCCATTTCCTTAACTAGCTTAAAGTCCTCCTTATTTGCCCTAATCCAGGAAGTTATTTGAGGGAAGTCATAGTTTCTATCCATACATTTCTTTACCGCTTCCCTATCTTTCTCAGAATAAAGGAAAAATTCCGTCTGTCTAATAATCCCAGAACCATTGTCTAGCTGGTGAAGATAGTCAAAAATCCTAACTATCTGATCTACCGTCATAGAGGACATGGATTGTTGTCCATCCCTAAAGGTAGTATCAGTAATCCAAATGTCTTCAGCTAGTTCCATTGGCAGTTGAATATTGTTAAACTTCACCTTTGGTATTTCTGAGTAAGGAAATGTCTCCTTGTAAAGATTTGGTCTTAAAGTATCGATGTTATTGTAAATCATTTTACTTCCCCCTTAATTGTTTTTGCAAGTTTAAAATGCATTCCTGCTCCTTGTGGTTTTAGCCGCTGATTTGAAATCAGCCTATTATTTTGGATCAAGGCCATTGAGTAAATTGGTTTATTTTGATATTCGTATGGGTGCATTGTGTATATTATGCCACTCTCGTGCTATGTTTCTATAACAACTGTATCAATTTACTTGGCTTTCATTTAAACTATATGCTAACAATTTTAACACAGAAAAAAATAAATGCAAGTGGTTTTTGCAAGTTTTTTTATTTTTCTTGCATTTTGTTATAAAAAAACACAATATGCCATCTAAGACATATTGCTTAATCGAAATTTTAAATAAATCTAATCCATATAGATTAGGGTCCCACTATTTCCCTTCAATGCCCTCTCTGCTTCCTCCAGGGATCCTATAATAGATTTTCTCCCTTCCTTTGACTGAACAAACTCAACTGCTGCCATTACCTTGGGCAACATACTCCCCCTTGCAAATTGATTGTTGTCCATATGCCTTTTGGCTTCTTTAATAGACATTTGCTCAAGTTCTATTTGATTTTCCCTGCCAAAATTAATTGCAACCCTAGGGACTGCCGTCAGTATAAAGAGATAGTCAGCATCCAGCAAATCTGCTATTTTGGCACTGGCTAAATCCTTGTCTATAACCCCGTCAATACCCCTGTAGCCCTGTTTGTCCTTGACGACTGGGATTCCTCCTCCTCCAACTGTAATGACTATATGCCCCCTCTCAACTAGGACCTTGACTGCCTCCTTCTCAACTACATCTATGGGCCTTGGTGACGGCACTACACGCCTATAGCCTCTACCAGAGTCTTCCACCATTCTATAGCCCTTCTCCTCCTCTATAGCATCTGCCTCTTCCCTTGTGTAAAACTTCCCGATGGGCTTTGTTGGATTGTCAAAGGCACTGTCATCTTCCTCTACTAGCACTTGTGTAATAATGGTAGATACATTTTTTCTTATATTTCTTTTGTTTAATTCCTCTAATATCCTATTTTGCAGGTGATAGCCAATATAGGCCTGGCTCATGGCCACACACTCCGGAAATGGCATTGACAAATCCTCCATTGCCAAATTTATCATACCCACCTGAGGGCCATTTCCATGGGCTACTACGATTTCATGCCCTTCCTCTACCAAATCTACTATTGCCTCTGCTGCCTTCTTTGCAGCCCCATATTGTTCGTCAGGACTGTTTCCTAGGGCATTTCCCCCTAAGGCTACTAATATTCTGCTCATACTTGCCTCCATTTTCTAAGACTTGTTTTTATTTATTATTATGATTTTACACCTTTGAATTTTTTTTGCAATATGTAAATAAAAAAACAGGGAAAAGTCCCCGTTTTTTTACCTTTTATCTATTCACCCTTGTAGGGGTTTTCAATTTTGCCTGCTTTTAACTCGTCAATTGCTTCATACACTGCGTCTTTAACGTCTTGTCCTATGTCGTCAGTCCATTGCATATCCAATACGCCATCTGCCCAACCTAGGGAAGCTCCCACTGGTTTTAATTCTCCGTCAATTAGCTGTTGAACTGTACCCTTAAATAGTCCTGGAGTATTGTAGATAACTGATGACAATACAGTACCTGGAGCTACTTCATTTTGAGGTGAAATATATCCTACAGCCTTGACTCCCTTAGTCTTGGATGCTTCAATGGAACCTAGTCCAACTTCGTTAGCACTACAGAATATTACATCTGAGCCTGCCTCTGCCATGGCAAGGGCTGTTTCTTTACCTTTTTGTATGTCTTCCCAAGAGTTTACATATGTCTTTGTCACTTGGATTTCTGGATCTATTCTTTGAGCTGCTGCTTCAAAGGCGTCCAGGGTTCCTGCTATAACTGGGAATGGGAATGAACCTATTGCTCCCATCTTCTTAGTATCTGTATTCATTCCTGCAATTATACCCGCTATATATCCGCCTTCCCACTCTCTAACGCCTATACCACCAACATTTGGTTCCTGTCCTTCTTCACTGTTGATTACCATATAGAAGGTATCTGGGAATTGTGGCCCTACATTTACAGCTGCATCATAGAATTGGGTACCATGAGCAAATACTAGATCATATCCTCTAGAGCCGTAGTCTGTGAATACTGCCTCAAAGTCTGCTTGTTGAACGCTCTCAATGTACTCCATTTTTATTCCTAGGTCTTTTTCTACCATTTGTAGACCTTCATATGCTGTCGCATTCCAACCTTGGTCATTGATAGGTCCTGGAAGTAATAATACAATCTTGTAATCCTTGCCACTGTCTTCTGGAGTTTGAGCTGCTTCCTTGTTGCCTTCATCACCACTTGCCGCTGGTGCTGCAGGTGCTGCTGGTGCTTCTTCCTTTGGCTGAGAACCACAACCTGATAAAGATGCTAGTATAAGCACCGAGATAATCAGTAATGCAATTATACTTCTTCTTTTGAACATTTCTATTCCTCCTTTGGTTTTGTTCACACTTGACTACACGAAAAAATTAAACAAGACACCTCCTTCAGCATATTAAAATTATTTTTCATAGGGGTTTCCAAGAGCCTTTGGCGATGTTGTACGCCCAACTATCCCAGTAACTGCCACGACTGTGAGTAAATATGGAAACATCAATAAAAATTGATATGGTATAGATACTCCAGCCATTTGTATCCTAATTTGAAGTGCATCTGCTACTCCAAATATTAGAGATGCCATTAGGACACCTGTTGGGCTCCATTTACCAAATATTACTGCTGCTACGGCTATAAATCCCCTTCCTGATACCATGTTGTCTACAAACATGTTGAATTGACCAAGGGAAAGAAAACTCCCCCCCAAGCCTGCTAGTGCTCCTGAAATCAATACGCATACAATTCTTACCTTTGATACAGGTATTCCAACCGTATCTGCCGCCATAGGATGCTCTCCTACAGTTCTGATGCTCAATCCTAGGGATGTCTTGTAAAATATATAGTGAGATATGGGTACCAATAAAAAGGCTATATATACCAGTACCGTCTGTTTAAACAATATTTCTCCAATGATTGGTATATCAGATAAAATAGGTATGCTGACCGGTGAGAAAGCGTTTACAGTTATAGGAACTGTCGTAATGCCAAATAGGGCCCTATAAAAGAAACTCGTAACCCCCACAGCTAGTAAATTGATTGCCACACCGCTTACTATCTGATTTATCTTAATCTTGACTGTTATTAGGGCAAAAAGTGCTGCCATGAGCATTCCTGACAATACTGCCACCATGGCACCTATCCAGTAGCTACCTGTAAAATATGAGCCTACTACCCCTGCAAAGGCCCCTACTAACATCATTCCCTCTAGTCCAATGTTTACTACCCCGGATCTTTCGGAATACATACCGCCTAGAGCTGCAAATAATATGGGTACTGAAAGTCTAATAGATGCAGATAAAAGTGCAATAAGAAATGTAATATTAAATATATCTTTCATTACTCTATCACCTTTTCCTTTCTTCTTATATACAGCTCAATTTTTGGCCTTAGCATATTCCCTGCAAGTACTAGAATAATAATCATTGCCTGAATAATGCTTACTATATTAGCTGGTACCCCAACTCCCCTCTGCATGGAATTGGAACCAGTCTGCAGCATGCCAAGTAGTATAGAGGATACTACTACCCCTGCGGGGTTGGCACTTCCTAAAAGTGCTGCTGCTATGCCATCAAAGCCGACATTCTTGGAAAAGTTGTCCAAGAGCCTGTGGTGGATACCGTTGATTTCCGTAAATCCTGCCACTCCTGCTAGGGCCCCGCTTATTGCCATAGAAATTATGATGCTCTTTTTAATGCTCATACCAGAGTATTCGGCACCGTCAGGGTTATATCCAACTGCTCTTAGCCTATAACCAAATGGAGTCTTCCACAGTATAATATATACTAGAATTGAAAATACTACAGCGATAACAAAACCTATATGGAGCCGTGTATTTGGCACCACATATGGCAAATATGCATTTTTCCCTATTAGGTCTGTCTGTGGATAAAAACCTATGGACTCTCTAAGGGGTTTGTCAACCAAGTAGCTTATGAGGTAAAGTGCCACATAATTAAACATTATGGTAACTATAATCTCCGATGAGCCAAATATACCCTTTAAAAAACCAGGTATTAATCCCCAAATAGCACCTGCTATAATGGCCCCTAATAAGGATAGGGATATGGTCAAAAAGGGACTTAGGTGTCCTGTCTTCAAGCCAACAAAAACTGCTGCCATGGCACCTGCAAACATCTGCCCCTCACCACCGATATTAAATAATCCCGTCCTGAAGGCAAAGGTAAATGCTAAGCCTGTCAATATAATCGGTGTAGATTTCACAAATATTTCTGCCGTATTGTACTTGTTTGTAAAGTTTCCAAATATTAAGTATTTATATGCTTCTAAGGGATTTACGTCGATAAATAATAATAGTATACTCCCTAGCAAAAGTGCTAAAAACACAGCTATGATAGGTACTATGATTTTTAAAAGCTGAAAAATATCAAAGCTATTTTTATGGCTTTTATCTTTAGATAAGTCGATTTTTTTCACCATTTCTCCCCCTTTAGTTTGCGCCAGCCATCATTAGACCAATTTTATTTTCGTCAAAATCAGATTTATCCATTTCTCCCACTATACTGCCCTTGTAAATAACTGCTATCCTGTCGGACAAAATATTTATTTCCGAAAGTTCCGTTGAGATAAGGAGTACTGCTGCTCCGTCCTCTTTTGCCTT
>JBBAEY010000058.1:0-14414 GCA_041655755.1 Tissierellaceae bacterium | reverse complement strand
CGACGGAATTTTCTTTTCTACTGGCTTTGCCGGCCACACTTGGGGCAGGACTATTGGGCATTTTAAAGCTGACAAAGTCAAATTCTGAGATTTTGGTTAATTTCCCACTGCTTGTTGGTGTATTAACTTCTACCATAGTAGGCATAGTCTCCTTGAAAATTTTAATCAGTTTATTGAATAAAAACAAACTGCATTATTTCTCTTATTATCTATGGGTCATAGGAATAATAACAATTATTACACAGCTTATTTAAGCTACATATATTTGAGGTGAATTTTTTGAAAACCAAAGGAGTAAAAAAGAATAATAAAAAAAACTTAAGTCACAAAAAAAACATGAATAAGGACTTATACGGATTTATAATTATTTCAATAGGTATCTTGTTTTTATTAAGCCTATTTAGCTCAAAAATGGGAATTATAGGAGCCATTATACAGGGCAGTACCTTTTCTTTTATGGGATTTGGGGCATACTTTTTTCCAATGTTTTTAATTTTTACTGGTATCGTATTTATTATTGAAAAATTCGATAAAAAGGAAAAGCTATCTATTATATCTACCATCCTTCTATTCCTTACTGTTCTTATTATATTAGATGGAAGGAACCCCCTTAATTTAACGTTTATAGAGAGAATTGAAAATTCAATTAGCTTAAGTAAACTCGGCAGGGGGGGAGGAATAATAGGCAGCCTATTTGGGTTCTTTTTTTATAAATTATTTGGTTCAGTTGGAACCTACTTTGTCCTAAGTTTGATTATAATAGTTAATCTTCTTTTGATTACCGGTATTAGGGTAAGAGATTTTGTAAGTAATATTGTAAACTACTTCAGAGATAGTAAACTCAATGACAGCAAACCTTATATTTCTAACTCTATGAATGATGTCCCGTCATCAAAGGATGAAATAAGGGTAATAGACTATGGCACTCAATCAAGGGAATTGTCAAATAAGAAGACCGAATCAAAGGATGCAAAAAACGATATAGAAAAGGAAATAAATATTGGCACTAATAAAAATCTAGCATCATCCTATTACACACCCTCTATCAACTTATTGACGACTCCTGCTAACCAACAAAATCTTAGTGATGAAAAGGAAATATTAAACAATGCTAGAAAAATCGAGGAGACTATGAAGAATTTTGGCATAGATGCAAAGATTTTAGAAATCAACGTAGGGCCTACAATTACTTGTTATGAACTGCAACCTTCTCCAGGTATAAAGCTCAATAGAATTGTCTCCCTATCCGACAACATTGCCCTGAGTCTTGCTTCCTCTGACATTAGAATTGAGGCCCCAATACCAGGCAAGTCTGCTGTTGGTATTGAGGTACCCAATAGGACCAAATCAAATGTTTCATTAAAAGAAATCTTAAACTCTAAGGAATATATTGATATTGATTCCAACCTTCCACTCGCTTTAGGGAAAGATGTATCAGGTAAGGTAATCGTATCTACAATAGACAAAATGCCACATTTACTCATTGCTGGGGCAACTGGATCTGGTAAGTCAGTTTGTATAAATACAATAATTATGAGCATTATATTTAAGTCTTCGCCAGAAGATGTAAAATTATTGCTAATAGATCCAAAGGTTGTTGAACTAAGTGTATACAATGGTATACCACATTTGCTGATTCCAGTAGTTACCGATGCCAAAAAAGCAACCTTTGCTCTTAATTGGGCAGTTGAAGAGATGGAAAAAAGATATAAGTTATTTGCTGAAAACAGTGTAAGGGATATGGCGTCTTATAATAGCAAGATGAAAGTAAAAGAAGATAAGCTTCCAAATATTGTGATAATAATCGATGAATTAGCAGATTTGATGATGGTAGCAGCACAGGAAATTGAAGATTATATTTGTAGACTTGCCCAAATGGCAAGAGCTTCGGGAATATATTTAATCGTAGCAACGCAGCGGCCATCAGTCGATGTAATAACTGGTACTATCAAGGCGAATATACCATCTAGAATATCTTTTGCCGTATCATCACAGGTTGATTCAAGGACCATATTGGATATCTCAGGGGCTGAAAAGTTGCTTGGTAAAGGTGATATGCTCTTCTATCCCTCCTTTTATTCAAAACCGGCAAGAATACAGGGAGCATTTATATCCAGTGAAGAAGTCGAAGCAGTTGTCGACTCCCTCAAGTCTCAGGAAATATCTAACTACGATCCCGATATCATTGAAATAGTTGATAATCCAAAAGAGCTGACAACTGAAAACAGCGATGAACTCCTGCCTGAAGCAATATCTTTAGTTGTAGATGAGGGACAAGCGTCTGTTTCCTATTTGCAGAGAAAGTTAAAGATTGGTTATGCTAGGGCAGCTAGGATAATAGATGAAATGGAAGATAGAGGCATAATTGGCGGCTACGAAGGCAGTCGGCCACGCAAAGTCCTAATAAGTAAGGAAGATTTAGAATCCATGAGAAGGGGTGAATAAATGGAACATGAAAAGGTATATATAGAAACATTAGGATGTTCGAAGAACGAGATAGATTCTGAGTTAATGATGAGTTTGTTAGAAAACAGCAATTATGATCCTGCTCTTTCACCAGAAGATGCCAATATCATAGTTGTCAATACCTGTGGTTTTATAGATAAGGCTAAGGAGGAATCCATAGAAACAATTTGGGAAATGACCAAATATAAAAAAGAGGGTAAATGTAATCATTTAATACTAGCTGGATGCCTAGCAGAAAGGTATTCAAGTGAGTTACTAGATGAAATTGAAGACGTTGATGCGATTATTGGCACCGGCAATATCAGGGAACTTCCATCTATTATTGAAGACCTAAATGAAAGAAAAGAAAGAGTTAGGAGAACTGGAGAGATCAATGCAGCTTATTTGGAGGATATCAATAGAATACACTTCAATACTACTGAATATGTCAGGATTTCAGAGGGTTGTGACAATCTATGCACCTATTGCATTATCCCAAAGCTTAGGGGTAGGCATAGAAGTAGAAGAATGGAAGATATAGTAGACGAGGTGAAATATTTAGTAGACCATGGTGTAGAAGAAATAATCCTAATAGGTCAAAATACTTCAGACTATGGCATAGATATTTATGGAAACTACAGCTTAAATATCCTATTAGATGAATTAAATAAAATAGATGATTTGAAATGGATTAGGCTGCTATACCTTTATCCTGATAATTTTTCATATGACCTAATTAATTCTATAAAAAACAACCATAAGATAGTAAAATATGTGGATATTCCTCTCCAACATGTAAATGACAATATACTTAAAAGAATGAATCGAAAGACCTCTCGAAAAAGTATTGAGAAATTGATTAAGGATTTGAGAAAGGAAATTCCGGAAATTATCGTCAGGACCACTTTTATTGTAGGATTCCCTGGTGAAACAGAGGATGAATTTAAGGAATTATTGGAATTCATTAAGGAATATAAATTTGATAAGCTTGGAGTATTTACTTATTCAAGGGAAGAGGGGACACCTGCCTATAGTCTACCACACCAGGTCTCAGAATCTGTAAAATTAAATAGAAGAGATAGAATAATGGAGGCTCAGTTATATATTTCAGAGCAGGGGATGAAAGATAAACTTGGAAAGGAATTTTTGGTATTAATTGAGGAGTATCATGGTAATAATACCTACATAGGGCGAACCTATATGGACAGTCCAGATATAGACGGACTGGTTTACATTAATAGTGATGATTTCATTGAAATTGGAGAATTTGTAAAAGTGAAAATCATTGATTATCTCGAATACGATCTAGTGGGGGAGGTAATTAAGTGAATTTAGCAAATAAGATTACCATTTTTAGGGTGTTTCTGGTTCCAGTATTTATGTTGGTATTATATTCCAATATTCCCTATAGTACTTATCTGGCAGCACTTGTCTTTATTTTCGCATCTTTAACGGATACCTTGGACGGTTATATTGCCAGGAGTAGGAATATGATTACGACATTTGGGAAGTTTGTTGACCCCTTAGCAGACAAGATATTGGTTTCAGCAGCTTTAATCTCACTCCTAGAGCTTGGAAAGATCCCTGGGTGGTCGGTTGTCATCATTATCGCTCGCGAATTCACTATCAGTGGTTTTAGAATAGTCGCAGCTTCTGGTGGTATAACCATAGCAGCCAGTTCTTTAGGAAAGATTAAGACAGTAACACAATTGCTTGCAATTATACTCTTGTTATTAAACAATATTTATTTCAGTCGGATTGGACTTCCTCTTGATTTAATTGTTTATTATAGCTCTGTCTTATTTACAGTAATATCTGGTATAGATTATATATATAAAAATATTTCAACCCTCAAAATTGGGATAAAGTAGGTAGGTGATACTTATGTACGCAGAAATACTAACTATAGGAACAGAAATCACAACAGGCAGTATCCTAAATACCAACAATCAGTTCCTCTCAAAAAAACTATTAGACCTAGGTATTGATGTGCATTACCACTCAACAGTAGATGACAATGTAGATAGGATCCACGATGCCATAAGGCTGGCTTTAAAGAGATCGGATTTAATCATTACAACTGGTGGCCTAGGGCCGACGGCAGATGATATGACTAAGGAAATCATTTCAAAGTCTCTCGGCTTAGATTTAATTTTAGATGAAAAAATGGTAAATACCATCAGAGAAAAGTTTGCTAGAATGAATTCAACTATGACCGAAAACAATGTAAAACAGGCTACTAAGCTAAAGGGAAGCAATTTTCTTAAAAATAGTATTGGAACAGCCCCTGGGATTTTCTTAAAACATGAGGGTAAGATAGTTATTATGCTACCAGGTGTACCCTCAGAAATGGAGTATATGTTTGAAAGGGAGGTAATTCCCTTAATTAAACAGGATTACACCATCTTAAAAAAGTCAGTCAATACCATAGGGATTGGCGAAGCAGAACTTGAAATGAAGATTAAGGACTTATTAGATATGTATCCCAATATTTCCCTGGCCACCTTTCCTTCCGATGGGCAGGTTGAAATTAAGATTATTGGAAGAGCCATCGATGAAAAGAATCTAGAAAGAAATATGAGTAATATTGTTGAGATTATAGAAAAAAGATTTAAAGAATATATTTATGGATATGATAATATTCCAATGGAAGTTGCGGTATTCAATCTACTTAGCAAAAACAAGCTAAAAATTGGTTTTTGTGAATCATGTACAGGTGGTTTGATTAGTGCAAGATTTAGCCGTATTCCAGGAGTTTCTAAGGTGTTTGATAGAAGCATAATATCATATAGCAACAATTCTAAAATTGAGGAACTGGGCGTAAAACCTCATACCATCAATAAATATGGAGTAGTTAGCGAAGAAACCGCCATAGAAATGGCAAATGGACTTTTATCTAGGTCCGATTTAGATATAGCACTATCTATTACAGGTCTAGCAGGACCGAGCGGAGATGGGGAGGAAAAGCCTATAGGCTTAGTCTATATTTGTATTAGCGATGGGAAAAATACAAAAACTATTGAATCCAATTTTCTTGGCAGTAGAACTATCATACAGGATAAGGCTACGATGAAGGCATTTTCAGAATTGAGGAAGTTTTTGTTAAGTAAATGATTGACTAAAATTCTTATTTATTGTATCATAGGAAGTGAACGAATGTTCGAATACGAAAGGGGTGAGTCCAGTTTTACTGGAGATATATGGTAGATAATATTGAGAAAAAGAAGGCTCTTGACTTGGCATTGAGTCAAATAGAAAAACAATTTGGAAAAGGCTCCATCATGAGACTTGGAGAAGACGCAAAACTAAATGTAGATGTAATACCAACTGGTTCATTGGACCTTGATATTGCCTTGGGCATAGGTGGATTACCTAGGGGTAGGGTCATTGAAATATTTGGACCTGAGTCCTCAGGAAAAACAACTGTGTCATTACATGTAATAGCAGAGGCTCAGAAGCTTGGTGGGATTGCTGCTTTTATAGATGCTGAACATGCCCTCGATCCCTCATATGCAAAGAGATTAGGTGTTGATATTGAAAATTTAATTATATCTCAACCAGATACTGGTGAACAGGCCTTAGAAATTGCAGAAGCCCTGGTCAGGAGTGGTGCCATCGATATAGTAGTAGTGGATTCAGTTGCAGCTCTGGTTCCTAAGGCAGAAATCGAAGGTGAAATGGGAGATAGCCATATCGGATTACAGGCTAGACTAATGTCCCAGGCACTTAGAAAGTTAGCAGGATCTATTAATAAATCAAATTCTACAGTTATATTTATCAATCAACTAAGGGAAAAAGTTGGGGTGATGTTTGGCAGTCCCGAGACGACAACAGGCGGTAGGGCATTGAAATTCTACGCCAGTATTAGGCTAGATATAAGGCGAATAGAATCCCTAAAGCAAGGCGATAATATAATTGGCAATAGAACTAGGGTCAAGGTAGTTAAAAACAAGCTTGCCCCCCCATTTAAACAATCAGAATTTGACATTATGTATGGAACGGGAATATCCAAAGAAGGAGGCATATTAGACTCTGGAGTTTCAGCCGACATTATTAGTAAAGCAGGCTCCTGGTACAGCTATAATGACCAAAGACTTGGGCAAGGCAGGGAAAACGCAAAGGATTTCCTAAAAGAAAATCCAGAAGTTTCATTAGAAATCGAAAGAAAAGTCAGGTCTCATTTTGGACTGGGTGAAGAAACAGCTAGTCAAGATAAAACTGAGGCCCCCGATGAAGAAAAATAAAACCAAAACCTCCTTTTTAGGGGGTTTATCTGTGAGGTGGAGGATTTGAAGATATTATTTTTCACGGATACACACATTAGGGGAACAACTCCTAAAAATAGGAAGGATATATTTGTAGATTCACTGGAAAATAAGCTATTAGAAATAAGTAATATCATTGAAGAGCAAGATATTGACTTTGTCCTTCATGGGGGAGATTTATTCGACAGGCCAGATATTTCTATTTCAATTGTCAGTAGATTTCTTCTCATACTAAGTCGCATAAAGGTACCTATATATCTGATAAGCGGTAACCATGATATCTATGGACATAATCCAGATACAATCAATAGAACTATGCTTGGCCTCTTAGATGTCCTAGGCATTGTCAATATTATTAGAAATGACAAGAGGATTTTCTTAAATAAGGACAATATCACGGTACAGCTAACTGGCAGTCCCTATGTTTACGATATTGATTCCCCAGGCAAATTGGATTATTATTTACTTAAAGACATATCAGCTGGTGTCGATTTTTCCATTCATATGGTCCATGGCATGCTCTTAGACAAGCCTTTTATTAAGGGAATACCCTTTACCCTAGTAGAAGACATCAGGGATACTAAGGCAGATATAACCTTATCAGGCCACTATCATGGTGGTTTTAAAACAATTGAGATTGACAATAGATACTTTATTAATCCAGGAAGCATGGTGAGAATTGCCAATAGCCTAAAGGAAATTGAAAGAATTCCTAAGGTAGTTGTAATTGAGTTAAACAAAGATATAACTATTAAGGAGATACCCCTATCTTCAGCCCTACCAGGTGAAGAGGTGCTGGATAGGAGTGAGATAGAAAAAAACCTATTTAAAAATGAAAGAATACTGGAATTCAAACAAAGCATTGACGAAGCCTTAGATTTTGATAAAATGGATATTAACGAAATATTAATGAAGGTGTCTTATGCAGATGGGGTTGAAGACGAGGTAATTAAAGAAGCCTTGAGGAGAATTTCCCTTGTTCAAATGAAAGGTTTAAGTGGTGGTGAATAGAGTGAAGTATATAAAGAAGGTAATCCTAAAAAACTTTCAATCACATAAATATACCGTAATTGAATTTGATAATCAGCTAAATGTCATTGTCGGCCCATCTGACAGTGGAAAAACTGCAATTCTAAGGGGTATTAGATGGGCATTATATAATGAGCCCTCAGGAGACTATTTTATTAGGGAAGGAGAAAGCGAAAGTAGCGTAACCATAATTTTTAACAATGGAATAAAAATAGTAAGATTTAGGAGTAAAAGCAAAAATACATTTACCTTGTATGATTTGGATGGCAATGAAACTGTTTTCGAGGGTTTTGGCACAAAAATACCAGAAGAAATCCTTGACCTTACAGAAATAAATAAGATTCTACTGGACAGAGATGTCTCCAAGTCCATAAACCTTAGTGATCAATTGGAGGGAGCATTTTTATTATCCGAACGCCCCTCTGTACGTTCAAATTCCATCGGTAGACTGGTAGGAGTAAATATAATAGATGATGCCCTGAGGGAAACTCTAAGGGACAGCAGAAATCTATCAGCTAGTAAAAGAAATATTGAGGAGCAAATAGAGGAATCAAAGAAGGAACTGAGCCAATATGAATATTTGGACAAATTGACATTAAGGTATGAAAAGATAGAGTTAATCAAAAATGAAATATCTAAGAAAGAAAATATGCTAAATGTCTATAGGGATTTATTGCATAAGTTATCAATTATTGACAAGGAGAAATTAGAAACAATACAAACCCTGAAAAATCTTGATTTCATAGATCAGCTCGCCTATAAAATCAATAATATTCATGAGGGTATTATCAATTATAATTACTATAAAATGAAATATAATTCCCTGAAAAAGCTGCTAAGAGATAAGGAATATAATACTAGTCTCGTGTATTCCTTCAGGGACATTAATCGGGCTGCTAATAATATAGATAGAATAAATCTCTTGTCAAAAAAGATAATTGACCTGTCCAATTACAGTAGCAAATTGAAAAGTTTAAAAAACGAAATAAAGGAGTTAAATACTATTAGCATAAGACTGGGACATCTATCCCTAGTTGATAGTAATCTCAATTCAATTAAAAACAATCTAAGTAAATTACATAATCTTAAAATAATTAATGAAAAGAAAAGTTCAGTAGAAAAGAGTATTGCAATTGGGGAAAAATATACTGAAAGGCTGAGTAATCTCAAGCAACTACAACTGATATTTGACAAGCTAAGATCAAATACCAAATTGACAGTGGAATTAGGGCAATATCTGAGGAAGCTTAGTCCAATAGTTGGGGAAAAAGAGAACCTTGGGTCCTCAATCGCAAGATACAAGGATCTAATAGAAACTAATATTAAGCAATACAAGGAGTTATTGAGGAAACAAGAAGTATGTCCACTATGTTTTAGCACAATTGACGAAGATAAAATACAACATATTATTGAACATTATGATTAGGAGGAGTCTTTATGGACTATGAGAAGGATTTAAATCTATTGAGGGATAATTTAGAAAAGGCTAAAAACCTAAAGTACAAGGCAGAAGCAAGGTTAGAACAATTGAACCAGCAAGAAGAAGAAATAACTAATGAATTAAGTAAGCTAGGCATAAAACCAGAAGAATTGGAAAGTGAGATTGAAAAACTTACAAAGGAAATCCAGGACTTATTTAATGAGGCCAATAAACTATTACCAAAAGATTTATTGGAGAAGAAGGGTTAGTATGGTAAATAACTTAAATGAATTGGACAGCTATTTAAATGAAATTAGAGATCATATGTCGCGGGAAGAAGGAAAGCGAGATAAGGTAAAAGAACAGATAAACCTATATACAGAAAGGCTAAAGGATTTGGAAGGTGAATTAAATCTGCTTTCCAAGGTAGCAGTCTTGCTGCAAAAAACTTCGGAGTTCTCTAGGGAACAAGCTAAAAAACAAGTTGAATCTTTAGTTACTAAATGTCTACAGTTTATATTTGAGTCAGATATAGAATTTTCAATCGAAATGGAAGAGTTGAGAGGGAAATCCAGTGCAGAGTTTTACGTTATCAACAAGGTTGAAGATTTGATAGTTAAAACAAGACCAGAGTTATCTAGGGGTGGGGGAGTTGTAGATATTGTATCCCTAGCCCTTAGGATAGCATTTTTGCAAATTCACAAGCCAAAGATTGAGGGTCCCCTAATACTTGATGAACCAGCCAAACATGTAAGTGACGAATACATTTACAATGTTGCAGATTTTTTAAGGCAAACATCAGAGCTTTTTAATAGACAGATAATAATGGTAACACACAATAACCATTTGGCATCAATAGGAACTAATGCTTATAGAGTAGATATCAGGGGCAGCGAAAGCACTGCTACAAAGATTACACCTTGACATTAGCTGATAAAAGTAATAGAATTAAACTATATGTATTAATTACATGTTAATAATTTTCATATTTGTAAGATAAAATTGATAAGATGAAATGCAATATGGAACTTGAAAACTTTATACAAATGGAGGTGTTTAGTTATTGAAATTATGTACGCAATTCTTGGAGCAATTATTGGCGTTCCCGCTGGTTATATCATAAGAAAAACCATAGGTGAAGGTAAAATAAGAAATGCAGAAGAGATAGCTAAGAAAATCGTTGAAGATGCTAAAAGAAACAGTGAGGCACAAAAAAAAGAGTTACTATTAGAAGTAAAGGATGAAATACATCGTCTAAGAAATGACAACGAGAGGGAAATTAGAGAACGTAGAAATGAACTACAAAAGCTTGAAAGACGACTCCTTAACAAAGAGGAAAATGTAGATAGGAAATCTGATGCCATTGAAAGAAAAGATGAGCTTCTAAACAAAAAAATTAAAGATATAGAGGAAAAGGAAGTTTTAATTGATGATATCTACAAGTCCCAGGTTTTGGAATTAGAGAGGCTTTCCGGCCTAACATCTGAAGATGCAAGGGAAATACTACTTGACGAGATAAGAAAAGATATAGTTCATGAATCTGCTATCATGATTAAAGATATGGAGAATAAGGCTAAAGAAGAAGCAGACAAGAAAGCTAGGGAAATAATCTCCACGGCAATACAAAAATATGCTGCTGACCATGTGGCAGAGGCTACAGTAACAGTTGTCGCATTGCCCAATGATGAAATGAAAGGGAGAATCATTGGGAGAGAGGGAAGGAATATTAGGACATTAGAGACCTTAACAGGTATAGACTTAATTATAGACGATACACCAGAAGCAGTAGTTTTATCTGGGTTCGATCCAGTTAGGAGAGAGGTAGCTAGAATAGCCTTGGAGAAACTAATTGTTGATGGAAGAATTCATCCCGCCAGAATAGAAGAAATGGTTGAAAAGGCGAGAAAAGAAGTAGATAATGTTATTAGGGAAGAAGGAGAGCAGGCTGCTTTTGATACGGGAGTACATGGCATACATCCTGAATTAATTAAGCTGCTGGGCAGGCTAAAGTTTAGAACTTCTTATGGACAAAATGTACTGAAGCATTCTATAGAGGTTGCACATTTAGCTGGAATTATGGCAGCAGAGCTAGGAGCAGATATTAAAATTGCAAAAAGAGCTGGACTACTCCACGATTTAGGGAAAGCTGTTGACCATGAAGTTGAAGGTCCCCATGTTGATATTGGGGTGGACCTTGCAAGGAGATATAAGGAATCAAAAGAGGTACTACATGCTATTGCAGCCCATCATGGAGATATAGAGCCACAAACTGTAGAGGCTGTTTTGGTACAAGCCGCAGATGCAATTTCTGCAGCTAGGCCAGGCGCTAGGAGAGAGACTTTAGAAGCCTATATAAAAAGATTAGAGAAACTTGAAGAAATAGCCAATTCTTTTGATGGAATTGAGAGATCCTATGCAATACAGGCAGGACGAGAGATACGGATATTAGTCAAGCCAGACGAAATTTCAGAAAGTCAAATCATTCATACTGCAAGGGATATAGTCAAGAGGATTGAAATGGAATTGGATTATCCTGGTCAAATAAAAGTAAATGTGATACGTGAAACAAGGGCCATAGAATATGCAAAATAATAATTTTTTAAATTAGGATAGGGTGTTTAATATATATTTAAAAAATTTTATAGAGGGGGCTAATTTAATGGATGTATTAAAAGTATCAGCAAAATCAAGTCCAAATTCTGTTGCAGGTGCATTGGCGGGAGTACTTCGTGAAAGAGGAGCTGCTGAAATTCAAGCAATAGGAGCGGGTGCACTAAATCAAGCTGTTAAAGCAGTAGCTATTGCAAGAGGTTTTGTTGCACCAAGCGGAATAGATCTTATTTGTATACCAGCCTTCACAGATATTATAATAGACGGTGAAGAAAGAACTGCTATTAAACTAATTATTGAACCAAGATAATTCTATAAGGGACCTGCCATTTGGCAGGTTTTTTATATGGTATCTTATGCTTATTTTAATGTTAGGAGGTTGCAAAAAATGAAATTCGACCTACATGTACATACAAATCATTCAGATGGTTTGTTTTCACCAGAAGAAGTGGTTGATTTAGCCGTAGAAAAAAACTTAAATGGAATCGCAATTACAGATCATGATACAATTACAGCAATTGAGCCAGCTATAATTCACGGTAAAAACTATGAAGGATTTACAGTTATTCCCGGAATTGAATTTTCCTCCACTCACCTTAGGGAAGAAATTCATATACTAGGGTATTTTATAAATGTTAATGACCCTAATATCATAGATCTAACAGCTAGGCTTAGGAGAAGCCGAGTTAATAGGGGCATTGCCATGATAGGAAAACTAAATGAATTAGGAATAAGCCTTTCACTAGAAGATGTTAGGGAATTCTCTGGGGACGATTATATTGGTAGACCACATATTGCAAGGGCCTTGATTAAAATGAACTATATCAGCACCATAGAAGAAGCATTTGATAAATATTTAGGTTCAGGTAAACCAGCATATGTCTATAGGGATAAACTTACAGTTGAAGAAACCATTAAGGCTATTAAGGATAGTGGTGGAATATCGGTATTGGCTCATCCAGGCATATTGAAGAATAAGGATTTTATATTTTATACAATTGAAAAGGGAATCGACGGAATTGAGTGTATTCATTCAAAGCATTCAAAGGATGATACTAGCTATTTACAAGAAATAGCTAAGAACAACAATTTAATTATAACTGGTGGTTCTGACTTTCATGGAGATACAGGCAGTAATGTAGACAATAATTCTTTGTTAGGGCAGTATTTTGTCGATATTAATAAAATATCAGCTTTTAGGGAGAGGATATAATGGATGCTAATAGGAGGCAAAGGCAATTCCCATCAAAAATAAGTACTACATCTTTTGTGAAACTCTATATCTTACATTTATTAAATGAAAAACCCTACTATGGCAATATGATAATTGATGAAATTAAAAGCAGAATGGATAATAGATGGGAGCCAAGTCCTGGGATGGTATACCCCCTTCTTAGGGACTTAGAAAGAGATGGGTATATAAGTGGTTGGTGGGATCAGCCAAATAAAAAATCCATTAGAAGGTATCGAATTACAGATGAAGGGATTAAACACTATAAGCTTATTTTGCTGCAAGGTAAGATGGCCTTTGAAGATTCTTTACTTATAGTTAAAAATGTGTTAAAAGATATATATGGGGAAAAAATATAATAAATTGTGGAGGTAGGATTATATGGATTTTATTTTATCTAAAAAAGGCTTAGCCATTGAACCATCAGTTACCCTGGAAATAACTGCGAAGGCCAAGGCTATGAAGGATTCTGGAGTTGATATTATCAGTTTTGGAGCAGGTGAACCAGATTTCAACACTCCTGAAGTCATACAAAGAGAAGGAATCAGAGCTATCCAGGAGGGTTTAACCAAATATACGCCTGCATCTGGGATTCTTGACCTAAAAGAGGCCATATGCAAGAAATTGAGTAAGGATAATGGAATTGAGTATAAAAGCAGCAATATTATAGTATCTAGTGGCGCCAAACATTCAATACATAATGCCCTCCTATCGATTTTAAATCCTGGAGACGAGGTAATGTTTGGGGTCCCATATTGGGTAAGTTATCCAGAGCTAATTCGCCTTGCCGATGGCCTTCCCGTCTTCATACAGACTGTAGAAGAGAGTGCATTTAAATTTACTGTAGACGATTTAAATAGGGCAATGACACCTAAAACAAAAGCTCTTATATTAAATAGTCCTAATAATCCTACAGGTTCAATTTATTCGAGAGAAGAGTTGAAGTCTATTGCCGACTGGGCTGTTAAAAATAATATTTTTGTAATATCAGATGAAATATATGAGAAGTTAATTTATGATGGAAATTCTCATGTTTCCATAGCCTCCTTAGGCGAAGACATAAAAAATCTAACAATTGTAATAAACGGCATGTCCAAAGCATATGCCATGACAGGTTGGAGAATTGGATATGCAGCGGCAAATGAGAAGATTATTAAGGTCATGAGCAATATTCAAAGTCATGCAACATCAAATCCCACTTCAATCTCCCAGTATGCAAGCGTAGTGGGCCTGTCAGGAGAGCAGGGGGAAGTAGAGGAGATGAGAAAACAATTTGAAAATAGAAGAAATTATATGTACGACACTATTAATTCAATTAAGGGATTGAGCTGCAGAAAACCAGAAGGGGCCTTCTATATAATGGTTAATTTTTCACAAGTAATTGGAAAAACAATCAAGGGCAAGATTATTAATA
>JBBAEY010000057.1:0-14544 GCA_041655755.1 Tissierellaceae bacterium | reverse complement strand
TCTCAGAGTCAGATAAGGGAAAAGCAAGTAGATTACAAATTTGTGACTATTGACAACATGCATTAATCTGTTATAATTATAAAAGTAATTAATATGGGAGTAGATGGGTGCTGGTGTGCCCACTGGTCTTCAAAACCAGCTTGAGGGGTTAGGAGCTTCTTAGGTGAGTTCGATTCTCACATACTCCCGCCATAAGGGAACAGCGACTAGGTCGCTGTTTTTTATACCACGACATCAATTAGCCTGTCCAGCATTAAAAATGAGGCAACAATTGCACCTAAATAAACTTATGGGAGGTTTTAAAATGATTTATAGAAATGCAAGTGTTGAGGATATACCAGCCATTGAAGAGCTACAAAAAAAGTATCATGTGTCTAGCATCAAAGAAGAGGATAAGGCTGACGGATTTGTCACCACCCTATTTACAAAGGACCAATTCCAGGAGTTGATTGAAAGAGAAAATGGACTGGCTATTGCCCAGGATGGGGACAAGATTGTAGCCTATGCCATGGCAGCATCCTGGGACTACTGGTCAGAGTGGCCCTTATTTGCCTATATGATTGAGGATCTTCCAAATATTAGTTACAAGGGTCAAATACTTAGTAGAGAAAACTCCTATCAATACGGGCCTATTAGCATTGACAAGGAATACAGGGGGAGTGAGGTCCTTCCAAATCTATTTGAATTTTCTAGGCAGCAGATGAAGGAAAGATACCCTATTCTGATTACCTTCATAAATATTATCAACCCCAGATCCTACAAAGCCCATACGGAAAAGCTGGGACTGGATGTCATAAAGACCTTTGAGTTTAATGACAACACCTACTATAACCTAGGATACGACATGTCTATAAAGACCAGGGGCTCAACCATATAGGAAAGGCAAGACCATAAAAAAATGCTTGTCAATAGACTGCTTTAGTGTTATAATGTAATAAATCAAGAAACAGGGTGAGTATATGTCAGTATTATTTTTCTTCAGTTCACAATTTCATCACCATAGATATGAGAGTCTGTAAATATGAACCTAAAAGTTCATAGATACATGCTCTATTTCAGTATGTTATGATTGGGCGTGTATCTATGGTAAATTTGTTTTCTATGCCATATGGATTGCCCATATGGTTTTTTGTTTTTTATTTTATAGGAGGGGAAATATCGTGAGATTTACAACTATTGATGAGGAATTGACTGTTACCAAGTTTAAAAAGGCTATTGAGAGGGAAATAGAGGGTTATTTTGAGGGAATGGGTTTTAATCTCATTGAACCCCGCATATTTCAAAAATACGATGAATATGTGAATTCTGAACACAAGCAGGATTCTACTAAAACAGTCAAGGTATTAAGCGGGAATTCAAGGATTTTTATCCTAAGACCCGATATAACAATCAATGTATTAGCAGAAATATTCTCTAAATGGGATGGGGAGCCTCCCCTAAAGGTATATTATAATTCAACTGTTTACCAGAATAGGCCGGGGGGAAAGATACTTGAAAATCACCAAATGGGAATAGAATATTTGGGAGCTGAAATTCCTAGGGGAGATATAGAGGCTCTGGACATGGCCAGCAATATAATGGCCTCCATAGGGAGACCCTATATTATAGAACTAGGTTCCAGTAAATACTTGGACTCCTATCTTGATGAAATGAAGCTAGTAGGCCCTGAAAGGGCAGAATTAAAGGACCTGATTGCTAAGAAAAATAGACACGGCCTGAGGTCAAAGCTAAGGGAATTAAAAATTGACGGTTCAATACTAGAAAACATTTTAGATATGCAGGGCCATATGGAAGAAGTGATAGAAATGGCCAAGAAATATGAAATGAATAAAGATATGGGCCTGGCCCTGGAAAAGCTCACTAAAATAAAGGATTATTTTGTGGACAAGGAAGTATACGAGAATATCAGGCTTGATTTATCCATGGTTCCAAATTTGGACTACTATGATGGCATAGTTTTTAAGGGCTATTGCCTAGGCAATTCTACTAGAATACTTAGTGGTGGCCGATATGACAAATTAACGGAGGAATTTGGCCTAAAGGTTAGTGCCATAGGTTTTATGATTGACATGGATCAAATCACCAGTATCAGAATGGGGGAAAAGAGTAATGGATAGGATAACCATAGCAATAGCCAAGGGCAGGTTGGGGGACGAGGGTTTAAGCCTATTTAACAATAGCGATATGGAAATAGTCAGGGATAAGGATTCTAGGAAATTGGTATTTAGTGATGCAGGGGGAGGCACCAAGTATATATTTGTAAAACCCTCTGACGTGGTCACCTATGTGGAAAAAGGAGTAGCTGATTTAGGCATAGTAGGCAAGGACATCATGTTAGAGGAAGATAAGGATGTCTATGAAATCCTAGATTTGAATTATGGCAAATGCAGGTTTGCCATTGCCGGATTTAGAAACTCCTATAATAAAAAGAAGGATGGAGTACTTCGCATAGCATCTAAATACCCAAATTACGTCCAGTCCATATTTGAAAATAGAAATCAAAGAATTGAAATAATAAAACTAAATGGTTCAGTAGAGCTAGCACCCCTAATCGACCTAAGTGATGTCATAGTGGATATTGTAGAGACGGGCAATACCCTAAGGGATAATGGTCTGGAAGTTTTGGAGGAGCTGGACTATATCAGTGCCCGCCTAATAGCAAACAAGGCCAGCTACAGGTTTAAGTACCAGATAATCAAGAAAATAGAAAAGATATTGGATGTGAGCAGATGATTGAGAAGGTTTATGGTTATAAGGAGATGGACAAATTAAAAAATATACTGGACCGCAGCCTAATGGACTCTGAGGAGGTTTCCCAGCAAGTAAGAGATATCTTGAGCCGTATAAGGTCAGATGGAGACAAGGCCCTGCTGGAATTCACCCACAGGTTTGACAAAAACAACTTGTCAAATATCAGACTAAGTGAAGAAGAATTTGAAAGAGCTAGGAGGAATGTAGACAAGGACCTGAAGGGGGCCTTAGAGAGGGCCATAGAAAATATAAGCAGATACCATGAGAAGCAAAGGAATGATGGGTTTATTGTGGAGGAAGAGGGCATAATCCTGGGTCAAATCGTCAAGCCAATTGAAAGGGTAGGGGTCTATATACCGGGTGGAACCGCCTCCTACCCTTCGACGGTGTTGATGAATGTAATTCCTGCCAATATAGCAGGGGTTAGGGAGATAGCCCTGGTGACACCTGCTGACAAGGAGGGCAAGATAAAGGATTCCGTAATCCTTGCCGCTGATTTGCTAGGAGTTAAGGAGATATATAAGATTGGAGGTGCCCAGGCCATAGGAGCACTTGCCTATGGCACAGAGACCATAGGCAAGGTAGATAAGATAGTAGGGCCGGGAAATATTTATGTTGCTATGGCAAAGCATCAGCTATCCGGCCTTGTGGGTATAGATATGATTGCAGGGCCAAGTGAAGTGGTAGTCCTAGCTAGCAGGGGGGCCAATCCAAGATTCATTGCAGCAGATTTAATAGCCCAGGCTGAGCACGACACAAGGGCTGCAAGTATAGTAGTCACCGACAGTGAGGATCTAGCTGACAGGGTAGTTGAGGAGCTGGACCTACAGGTGAAGGAGCTAGAAAGAAGTGAAATAATCCAAGGCTCCCTTGGGAATTATGGTGCCCTAATAGTAACAGAAAACATGGAAGAGGCCTTCCAGATTGTAAATATACTGGCACCTGAACACTTGGAGATATTGACAGAGTCTCCAATGGAGGATTACAAGAAGGTAAAAAATGCAGGGGCAATTTTCCTAGGGGAATATAGTCCAGAGGCCGTAGGGGATTATTATGCTGGGCCCAACCATACCCTTCCAACCTTGAGGACTTCCAGGTTTTCATCTGCCCTAGGTGTCTATGATTTTGTAAAGAAGAGTTCACTTATTTACTATTCCAAGGAGGCCTTGATGAGGGCTGGCAAGGATATAGTCTCCATAGCCAAAAATGAGGGACTTACAGGTCACGCCAATTCTATAATAGTGAGAATGGAGGGAGAAGATGTATAAGTATTTGAGAGATGATATCAAAAGCCTTCAGCCATATACAGTTAATGATGTGGAATATGATATAAAACTAGATGCAAATGAGGGTATAGATTGGCTGGTAAACCTAAATAGGTACCCTGACGACTCCTCCAAGAAGTTGAGGGAAAAGCTAGCCCAGACACTAGGGAAGGATTCTGACGAACTGGTCATAGGCAATGGTTCCAGTGAATTAATCGCCTATAGTATGAATGCATATTTAGATGTCGGTGAGGTGGTAGTTAGCATTTCACCCAGTTTTAGCATGTATGAAATATATACAATAATAAACAAGGGCAGCTATGAAAAATACCCCTTGACGAATATGTCAGAATTGGATATTGAAGGCTTTATTGAATTTGCTAGGAAGAAGAAGGCGAAATTAGTAGTCCTAAGCAATCCAAACAACCCTACAGGCTCTGTGATTTCAAGGGAGGATATTAGGAAAATAGTGGGCTCCCTAGATGCCATGGTGATCTTAGATGAGGCCTATATAGAATTTTCAGACCTGGGCATGGAAGATGACACTAGGGAATTTGAAAACCTCATAGTCCTCAGGACCTTTTCCAAGGCCATGGGACTGGCAGGGCTTAGGTTGGGCTATATGATTGCCCACAAGGACACCATAGAATGTATAAATAGAATAAGAAGCCCCTATAATGTGAATACCCTGAGTCAAAATACTGGGATTAAGGCATTGGAGAGCATGGACCTAATAAGGGGAAATATTGAATTAATTAGGTCGGAGAGGGCTAGAATGAAACTATATTTGGAGGAAAAAGGCTATAGGCCAATTCCCTCCCAGGGGAACTTCCTGTTTTTCTATGGGGGCGGAGATCTGGGCAGGAAATTAGCCCATAAGGGTGTAGCCATAAGGGGATTTGGCGGAGAATTGGAAGGATACTATAGGCTGACCATAGGGAGCCTAGAGGAAAACGAAGGATTTATAAAAGCATTGGAGGAGGTTAAAAATGAGACAGGGCAAGATAGTTAGGAAGACTAAGGAAACTGAGATTGACTTAAATCTAAATATAGATGGGAGTGCTACTCTAAAAATAGACTCCGGCATAGGATTTTTTGACCATATGTTGACAGCAATGTGTTTTTATGCAGGCTTTGATTTGGAATTATACTGTAGGGGTGACCTTCACGTAGATAGCCATCATACAGTAGAGGACATTGGCCTTTCCCTGGGAGCTGCATTTAAGGAGGCCCTAGGCGACAAGAAGGGCATAAGGCGGTTTTCATCTACTATTACCCCCATGGACGAAAGTCTTGCCCTAGTAGCCATTGATATATCAAATAGGCCATTCCTAGTAGATAATCTTGAATTTAAAAAGGATAGGATTGGATCCGTAGATACCGAGGACTTTAGAGAATTCTTTAGGGCCTTTGCCTTTAGCAGTTCCATTACCCTCCATATAGACCTTATGAGGGGAGAAAATGACCACCACAAGGTAGAAGCAGTCTTCAAGGGTCTAGGAAGAGCCCTTAGGGAAGCAGTAGAGATTGTCGATGACAAGATAGTAAGCACCAAGGGGGTCTTATAATGATTATATATCCTGCCATAGATATGAAGGACAAGGCCTGTGTCAGACTTACCCAAGGCTCCTACGACAAGCTTACAGTCTATGAATCAGATCCCGTCAAGGTGGCTAAGAGATGGGAAAAACAAGGTGCCAGCATCATACACCTAGTGGACCTAGACGGGGCCAGAGACGGTATTAGGGTCAATGAAGGCATAGTTAAAGATATATTAGCAAACATAGATATTCCAGTCCAATTAGGAGGAGGTATCAGGGATACAGAGACCATAGACTTGTTTTTATCCTATGGTGTCAGCCAGCTAATAGTAGGTACAGCCGCCCTAAAGGATAGGGCATGGATTAGGGACATGATAGAAAAATATGGGGATAAGATTATAGTTTCCATAGATGCTACAAAGGGCTACATTGCAACAGATGGCTGGGAGAGCATATCAAATGTCAGGGCCCTTGACTATATAATGGAACTGGAATCCTTTGGATTGAGTCGAATAGTCTACACTGATATAGAAAAAGACGGTATGCTGGAGGGGCCAAATTTTAAGATATATGAAGAAGTAAAAAAACAGTCCAAGATTGAAATAATAGCTTCGGGAGGTATAACAAGCATGGAGGATATAAAAAGATTGAAGGAAATGGACATCTATGGGGCAATCATAGGTAAGGCCCTCTACAATGGAAATTTAGACCTAGAGGAGGTGCTCAAATGTCAGTAAAGCGAGTCATACCATGTTTAGATGTGAAAAATGGGCGGGTTGTCAAGGGAAAGAAGTTCGAAGATATAAACGATGTAGACGACCCCGAAACCTTGGCAGAGTCCTATTACAAGGCAGGGGCAGATGAATTGGTATTTTACGATATTACAGCCTCTAGTGAAGAGAGAAAGATGTCCCTAGACTTCATTGACAGGGTCATTGAGAAAATAAAGATACCAATAACAGTAGGTGGTGGCATAAATACCCTAGCTGATGTAGAAGATATCATAGGAAGGGGAGCAAGTAAGGTATCAATAAATACAGGAGCCCTCAAAAATCCTGACCTAATTAGGCTGGCTGCAGATAAGTTTGGCTCTAAGGCAGTAGTCCTGTCCTTAGACGCAAAAAAGCTGGGCCCGGGAAAATGGAATGTTTTTACATCCGGTGGCAAACTAGATACGGGAAAGGATGCAATAGAGTGGGCCATAGAAGGGGTGGAGCTAGGTGCTGGAGAGCTTGTCATCAATAGTATAGATGAAGACGGGATGAAAAAGGGCTACGACTTGGAGCTTTTAGGGCTCATCAGTTCCAAGGTAGATGTACCCATTGTAGCCTCCGGAGGTGCCGGTAGCTTGGAAGACTTTTCCGATGGGGTCCTTAGGGGAGGAGCAGATGGGGTACTGGCAGCAAGTGTATTTCACTATGGAGAACTAGGCATAGAAGAAGTAAAAAAACATATGAAATCAAAAGGGATAGAGGTGAAGCTATAATGGATGTAAAGTTTGACGAAAGAGGGCTAGTACCGGCCATAGCACAGGATGTAAATACAAGGGAGGTACTGATGCTGGCCTACATGAATCAGGAATCTATTAATCTTACATTAGAAAGCAGATATGCCCATTACTACTCTAGGTCCAGGCAAAATATATGGAAAAAAGGAGAGACTTCAGGCAACCTTCAAAAAGTTAAGGGGTTTTACTATGACTGTGACAAGGATACTATTCTGCTCAAGGTAGAGCAAGTCGGAGTAGCCTGTCATACAGGTAACTACACTTGTTTTCACAATGAAGTCCTGAAGGAGGAAAATATAAGCAATGTGCTTGAAGCCCTATATAAAACAATAATCAACAGGAGGGAAAATCCCAAGGAAGGCTCCTACACCAACTATTTATTTAGGGAGGGCATAGACAAGATACTGAAAAAGATAGGAGAGGAATCAGCCGAGGTGATTATTGGAGCAAAGAACAACAAGAATGAACTCATATACGAATCAAGTGATTTGCTCTATCACCTTTTGGTACTCTTGGTCAATGAGGGAGTTGGCTTGGGCGACATATATGAGGAATTAGAGAAGAGAATGAAATAGGAGGGAAGGGATTGAAATATATAGACCATCACGTTCACACTAGTTATTCCCCAGACGCTGAGGGAGAGGTCATAGATTATATTAAGAGGGCAAGGATGTCCAAGCAGAATTTCATAGTATTTACAGATCATGCGGACTTTGGTACAAGGGACAAGGATTTTATGGTCCATATTGATTATGATAGGTACTTTAAGGTGATGAAGGAATTGGAGGAAGTATATGCCATTACAATTAAAATAGGCGTTGAGATAGGATATGAGAAAAACTACAAGGGGGAGATAAGGGAATTTTTAAATAAATACCCCTTTGATTTTGTCATTGCCTCCATACACTATGGAGATGACAAGGACTTTTACCTAGGAGATTTCTTCCAAGGCAAGAGTCAAGACCAAGCCTATAAGAGGTACTTTGAAATCCTACTAGAAATGGTAGAGAATTTCAGCGACTATGATGTGGTGGGTCACCTTGACTACATTACTAGATATGGGCCCTATGAAAATAAATACTATGACTATGAGAATTACAGGGAAATAGTAGATAAGATACTGAAGGCAATAATTGAGAAGGGCAAGGGAATAGAAGTCAACACTTCAGGATTGAGAGAGGCAACGAAAAGCCCATATCCAAAGAAGGAAGTATTAGAAAGCTATAGGAATATGGGGGGAAGAATAATTACCCTAGGGTCTGATGCCCATGGGGTAGAAGACTATTCAGCAGGTATAGAGGAGGGAATTTCACTACTGGAGTCACTTGGTTTTAGTGAGCTTTCACAGTTTAAGCAAAGAAAAGAAAGTCGTCTGCCCTTGTCAACAAATAAAAACTCCTTAGGATGATTGTATTTCAATCCTAAGGAGTTTTTATTATTTTAATTAACAGGAGTACTTAGTAAAGTATCTAAAAATCTTGGCCTATTCAGTATATTCCTTTACACCAATTTCTTTAGTTACGCTTGATAGCTCGTCAGCGGCAAATTCATCCAGTAATTCTTGTGTAGCAAAATATAAGTTTCCATCTATAGTTGCTTCCTTTGTCCTGAATCCTGGAGCCTGAATGTATACATCGCCTTCAATTGTGCCGTATTCAAGAAGAGTGTTTTCGCTATTAATTGCTATCCTTGGCACTGTTAGTTTGTATCTGATTGGATTTCCATCTTCATCGTATTGAGCAAGGGCCAGTGAACGAACTGGATTCCCGCTTGAATTTAAAAATTCTCCATCTACTAGCAAGTCTTCTGTGAAACTTAAGTCACTGGAAGTAATTACTATAAAGTTACCTTCTTTTGAAATACCCTTCTTGAAGCTTTCCTCATCTACTGCCTGAGATGCAGAGGTTACAGCGTCAGCTTCAGTTTGTTCATTGGCAGAATCCGTTGCGGGTGCCTGAGTCGTACAAGCTGCTAAAACGAATATGCTTAGAAGCACGAGCGAAATTAGCAAGATTTTTTTAGTCTTCATAATTTTCCCCTCACTTAATAATTTAATTTTGTAATTTTTTTATAGCTTATTGATTACTCAATGTTTTAATTATATAATCTACTTATGCCTAATGAAAGAGCCAGTTCTGATTATTTTAAGAGGACAGTTGAAGGAGAGTTCATATATGAATATGATAATTATTGACAGCGAATCAAATAAACCCTTATATGTTCAAATCTATGAGCAAATTAAGGAACAAATAATTATGGAGGAAATTCCAAAGGGCAGCAAGCTACCATCCATCAGAAGCCTTTCGGCCATGTTAAATGTAAGTAGGAATACAGTGGAGACTGCCTATCTTCAATTGAGCTCAGAGGGCTTTATAGAAAGTAGGCCCGGAAGTGGCTATATTTCAGTTAATTTAGACAATATGGACTTGCTGAGGCCAGCTAGTGTAATATCAGCACCAAAGAGACATGAAGATAGTGAGGAGGAGATTGAAAAAAAGAAGTTCAAATACAATTTCCACAATAGGGCCTTGAGCTCCCACAATTTCCCCGTCAGGACCTGGAAAAAGCTTATAAATCAATGTCTCTCCAATGCCAATATCGAGAATTTCCATTCTTATAATTCCCAAAGAGGTGAAAGAGACCTACAGATAGAGCTGGTAAAGTATTTAAATAGGACTAGGGGTATCAATTGTGACCCCGATCAAATCATTATATCATCAGGGATGGAATATGCCCTGGGTCTGCTGTGCCAGCTATTTAGAGAAGAACATGGGCAGGTGGCCATAGAGGATCCTGGATATATGGTTGCCCGTAGGATATTTGAAAACAATGGCTACAAGCCAATTCCTATCTCCTTGGATAGGGGTGGAATTAACCTAGATGAACTTAGGGGCACATCGGTTAGGCTGGTGTATGTAACCCCATCTCATCAGTTTCCCATGGGGATTGTAATGCCAATTAAAAAGCGAATAGAACTCTTGGAGTGGGCCATCAAAAATAAGGCAATCATAATTGAGGACGACTATGATAGTGAATTTAGATACAACTCAAAGCCTATTCCCGCCTTGCAAAGCATAGATAGCAAGGAAAGCGTAGTATATATAGGAACATTCTCTAAATCATTGTCGCCGGGCCTTAGACTAAACTATATGGTACTGCCCAGGCCCTTATTGGACAGATACGACAAATTATTTAGCCTATATCGGGTACCTGTCTCATATATTGAACAAAAAGTCCTGAAAGAGTTCATGCATCAAGGTTACTGGGATAGATATTTGCGCAAGATGATTACCACAGCCATGAAAAGACATGAATTTTTAATTAAGACCATTGAGGAATATATGGGCGACAGTGTCATTATTCATGGAAAAAATGGGGGACTACATATCGTTTTAGAATTTAACAATGGACTCAAGGAAGATGATCTGGTCAATAGGGCCAGGGGAAAGGACATACTTATTTCGCCAGTGTCGATGTTTTGGATGAGGAAGGAAAGGTATTCTAACAATATGGTCTTGTTAGGATATGGTGGGATGGATGAAGAGGAAATAGTAGAGGGGATAAAACTACTCAAAAGTGCCCTGGTTGACGGCCAAGATCAATAGAGCTAGACAATCATGTTTGCAAATAAAGACTCCTTAGGATGATTGTATATCATTTCTAAGGAGTTATTTTAAATATATTAGTAGTAAATATAAGTCGTGTACGCTATTTAATAGTATAGGAAATAAACAAGGTGAATTTCGTAGAATAAATAATTCTACGAAATTTGTGCTGCCCTTTTATAGTTTTTCTCCAACTTTTCCATCTGACTCCTTTTATGTTCAATATCCGAATGGACATATCTATTCAAGGTAAAACTTACACTGGCATGTCCAAGTATTTCACTTAGTGTCTTAACATCAAATCCGGATTTTATACAGTTAGTTGCAAAAGTGTGCCTGAGACTATGATAGTTTTTATGTTCTATTTTGCAGTTTTCCAAGGCAGTTTTAAACCCATACTGCAATGTTCTTGGCTCATAGGGAATTTTAGATTTTCCCAGAATGAACAAATCCCCATCTATTTTATGTACATTAAATTCTTTAATATAATCCAATAGGAATTTAGGCAAAGGAATTTCCCTATTAGATCCTTTGCTTTTTGGTGATGTAACTACTAATTTTGTTTTAAAATCTTGATTTAATATACTTATCCTTTGAACAGTGGAATTTACATGTACCACAGCCTTTTTAAAATCAATACTTCCTCTCTTTAGGGCACATACTTCGCCCAGTCTCATTCCTGTAAGCAAGGAAAACATAATCCCTAAATTATTATCTGTTCTATTATTTAGCAGGTAGTGAATTAGTACATTCTCTTGATTGGGCTTCAAAATATTGGCCTTCTTGTTTTCATGGTTAGATGGCAATTCAAATATAGCCCTACCTACGTTAAAATATCCTAGACGGGTCCCATATGCTAGAACAGCATTAACTATGTATATAATGCTCTTCATCATACTATTAGAAATTTTGCTAGTCCTATTAGAGTTATATATGTTGGAAATTCCAGTCTCCACACTTTCGAGTCTAATCTCTTCAATTGTTCTAGTGCTAAATTCGGGAATTATATAATCGCTTAGCAAATAATCATATTTGCTATATGAAGACGGCTTTAATTTAATCTTTTTCTTCTCCAACCACGCTAAAGATAATTCCTCAAATGTTGAGATATTTTTGACGTCCTTTACTTTACTAGCTTTTATCATAGTTATAACCCTCTTTCTGTTAGTTTTTTTGTCGTTTTAGGCATTTTTATCAATGACAGCATTGACAAACTATATACCATGTAGTATCATTTTTACATAGAAATAAAAATTTCGTAGAATTATTTATTCTACGAAGGAGATTCTTAGAGATTAAGAATATTTTATTTCGCCAAAATCATTCATACATTGAATGGAGAGGTGAAGGAATTGAGATTTTTTAGCCCCACAGCAGAGTTTAAGGAACTTTTGTTACTACAGCATATAGAGAAAAGATTCAAGACATCACAGCATGAAATTGCAAAGGAAATCGGCAGTGCTGCCTCCATGGTAAATATATATATGAACAATCTAGAGGAAAAAGGCTACCTAATCAGGGATTACCAGTCAGCAAAAGTAGTCTACTACAATATTACCCCCGAAGGAATAAAAAGAAAAAACTTCCTGTCAATTACATATATAAATGAACTATTGGAACTATACAGAATGGCAGAAGAGAATGTAGAGGATTTCCTGATTAGATTAGAAAACAAGGGCTATAGAAATATATTGGTCTATGGAGCAGGGGAAGTAGCAGAGACCATACTGGGGATAATTAGAGGAAGGGAAAACAAACCACTTCAAGTACAAGCCCTCATAGACGACGACGAGGAAAGACAAGGAAAGAACCTCCTAGGCTACGACATCATATCCAGGAATGAAATAGATAAATACAAACACGATGGTATAGTCATCACATCCTACGCATACGAGGATGAAATAAAAGAGAAGTTAGAAGAAATAGGCTACCCAATGGATAAGGTGGAATTATTTTTTAAGGGAATGTAGGGCTGCTATCTAAGGAGCATGTTTCTCCGTCATCCTGAGGAGCCCCTCCTCTGTCATCCCGAGGAACAAGCTTCCTCTGTCATCCTGAGGAGCGTAGCGACGAAGGGTCTTAGCGACGAAGGGTCTTAATGAAAGGAAGTCATCACATGGAAAAAAGAATATTCCTATCATCGCCCCATATGAGCGAAGAAGGATATGAAATGGAATACATACAAGAAGCCTTTGACACCAACTGGATAGCACCCCTAGGCACAAATGTCAATGAATTTGAAAAGGAACTGGCAGTCTATGTAGGGATGGGACATGGTGCAGCCCTAGTATCGGGGACAGCAGCCATACATATGGCACTAAAGGCAGCAGGAGTAGGACAAGGTGATATAGTATTTTGCCAAAGCCTTACATTCTCAGCCACAGCCAACCCAATAATATATGAAAACGCCATACCAGTATTTATAGACAGCGATAGGGAGACTTGGAATATGGATCCAAAGGCATTGGAAGAAGCCTTTGAGAAATACCCCCAGGTCAAGGCAGTCATAGTAGTACATTTGTATGGGCTGTCGGCAGATATGGACAGGATAGTGGGACTATGCAAAGACCACAAGGTGACCCTAATCGAAGATGCGGCAGAATCCCTAGGAACTACATATAAAGGCAGACATACAGGATCCTTTGGAGACTATGGAATATTTTCCTTCAATGGAAACAAGATTATCACCACATCAGGTGGGGGAATGCTTGTAAGCAATGATGAAGAAAAGATAGAAAAGATAAGATTCTGGGCTACTCAAGCCAGGGACAAGGCAAGGCACTACCAGCACAGCGAAATAGGCTATAACTATAGGATGTCCAATATAGTTGCAGGTATAGGCAGGGGCCAACTCAAGGTACTAGGCCAAAGGGTAGCAAAGAAAAGATACATGTATAACTACTATAAAAGAGAACTAGGCAGACTAAGTGGAGTAGAATTCATGCCAATAAATGACTGGAATGAGCCAAACTGTTGGCTAACTTGTATGACAATTTCTAAAGGCTGTCATTCTGAGCGAAGCGAAGAATCTTATCCTTATCCTTCACCAATAGACATAATGGAAGCTTTGGAAAAAGAAAACATAGAGTCCAGACCAATATGGAAACCAATGCACCTACAGCCAGTATTTGAAAAATATGACTACATAGGTGGAGGGACAGGCCAGTGGCTATTTGAAAATGGACTATGCCTGCCAAGCGATACTAAGATGACAGATGAGGACTTGGCTAGGGTGTGTAACATAGTGAAGGGATTGTGGGAGTAGGTAAGATTTGTCATCCTAAGCCATGCCCATGAATACTGAATCATACTTATGCTATTTTGAGCCATCTTTATGTCATCCTGAGCATAGCGAAGGATCTTTAATTTAAAGGAGTTGCAATAATAGATGTATAGGAAATATCTAAAAAGGCCCATGGATCTTATATTATCGTTAATTGCCCTAGTAGTCCTATCACCAATATTAATCCTAGTTGCCATCTTAGTTAGGGTAAAATTAGGCAGCCCAGTAATCTTCAAACAAGAAAGACCAGGATTAAACGAAAAGGTATTTGTTATGTATAAATTTAGGACGATGACTGATGAAAGAGACGAAGATGGGAAACTATTGCCAGATAGTGTGAGACTCACCCAATTTGGCAGATTTCTCAGATCAACCTCTTTGGATGAACTACCAGAGCTGTGGAACATACTAAAAGGAGAAATGAGCATTGTTGGACCCAGACCACTATTGGTAGAATATTTGCCATTATATAGCGAACACCAAAAAAGAAGACATGAAATAAGGCCGGGCCTATCAGGTCTAGCCCAGGTAAGTGGAAGAAATACAATATCTTGGGAAGACAAGTTTGATTTAGATGTGGAATATATTGATA
>JBBAEY010000056.1:0-14929 GCA_041655755.1 Tissierellaceae bacterium | reverse complement strand
GAAGGGGGCAATACAGTCGTGGTCATAGAGCATAATTTAGATGTAATAAAGACGGCAGATTATATAATAGATTTAGGACCCGAAGGTGGGGACAAGGGAGGTACTGTAATAGGAACCGGGACCCCTGAGGAGATAGTCAAGGTCGAAAATTCCTATACAGGACAATTTTTAAAAAAGCTTTTACAATGATACTAGGCCCCTACAAGCTTAGAATAAATAATGGAAGGAAAAAAGAATTTAATTTAGTACAATAATATGGTATAATGATAAAAATGATTTGGAGGGGTTTTATGTCTTATATATTGGATAAGTGTATTTCACTAAAAGAGGCTGAGCTTGAATTATCACAAGCTTCAACAAGAGAAAAAAACTTGGCCCTAGAAAAGGTGGCTGAGTCAATAGAGGCTAGGAGGGAAAGTATACTAGAAGCCAACAAACTGGATATTGACAATGCAAGAAAGGTCAATATGAATGAGGCCCTAGTAGACAGACTAAGGCTAGACCATGCTAGGATTGATGGAATAGTAGATGGAATCAGAACAGTGATAGAATTACCTGATCCCGTGTGGAAATCAGACAAGGTATGGACCATAGAAAATGGACTGACCATATCTAAGATGTCTGTACCCCTGGGGGTCATGGGAATAATATATGAGTCTAGGCCAAATGTTACAGTTGACGCCTTTGCCCTAGCCTTGAAATCAGGCAACTGCATACTTTTAAGGGGAAGTTCCTCTGCCATAAATTCCAATTTGGCCCTAGTGGAGTCCATCAAAGAAGGATTAAATAATTCTAATATTTCCCCAAATGTCATCGACTTCATAGAGGATACAGACAGAAAATATGTCTCTGACATGCTAAGGGCCAAGGATTATATCGATTTAATCATTCCAAGGGGTGGAAAGGATTTAATTGATTTTGTAGTAGAAAATTCCCTAGTGCCAACATTGCAAACTGGGACGGGAAACTGCCATGTATTCGTAGATGAAACTGCCATAGTTGACAAGGCAATCCCCATAGTCGTCAATGCCAAGACTCATAGGGTGGGAGTATGCAATGCTTGTGAAACCCTCCTAGTCCATGAGGCCATAGCTGAGAAGATCTTGCCAGGCCTCTATGAGGAACTGAAGGATACAGTAGAGATAAGGGGATGCGAAAGGACTGGGGAAATAATTTCAGTCAAGAAGGCCACAGATTTAGACTGGGCTGAAGAGTATCTGGACTATATACTGGCTGTCAAGCTGGTAAAAGATGTAGATGAGGCCATCAGGCATATAAATAAATATGGGACCCAGCACTCAGAGTCCATAATAACTGAAAACTACACCAATGCAAATAAATTTACCCGTGCCATTGATGCTTCCACAGTATATGTCAACGCCTCCACTAGATTTACAGACGGCGGAGAATTTGGATTTGGAGCTGAAATGGGAATAAGCACTCAAAAAACCCATGCAAGGGGTCCGGTGGGATTGGAGCAACTGGTAACCAATAAATACATTGTGCTAGGAGAAGGACAAATAAGAAAGTAGGAGATTGGAATGGAAGAAAATATACTACAAAAAAGCAGAAAGATAGTTATTAAAATTGGCAGCAGTACACTAACCAGTGAAGATGGCAGCATAGACAGAACTTTTTTAGAAAATCTAGCAGTGCAGGTGAAAACCTTAATGGAAATGGGCAAAAGGGTGGTTATAGTTTCTTCCGGAGCTAGGATTGCTGGAGTGGGTACGCTGGGCAAGTGGTCGAGAAAAGAAGATATCCACTATAAGCAGGCCTTGTGTGCCATCGGGCAGGTAGAGTTAATGGATTCCTATAGGAAGGTATTTCATGGCCACGAAATTCATGTAGGTCAGTTGCTCCTTACAAGGGGAGACTTTGAAGATAATGCAAGGACAATGAATATCAGAAATACCCTATTTACCTTGCTGGATGAAGGCGTAGTTCCAGTTATAAATGAAAACGATACCGTAAGCGTAGAGGAAATAAAGATTGGAGACAACGACATGTTGGCTGCCCATACAACGGTCTTATGGGGGGCAGACCTGCTTGTAATCTTATCCGACATAGATGGCATCTACGATAAGAATCCAAATGAGAATAATGATGCTAAACTAATCCACATAATAGACGACATTGAGGAAATGGAGAAGTCAATCTCCATTGGGTCTAAGTCCTCCTTTGGGACTGGAGGCATAGCTACTAAGATTTTAGCGGCAAAGGAAGTAACCCAGTATGGGGCCAGCCTAATCGTAGCCAAGGGAAAAAAGGAAAATATAATACTGGACCTGCTAAGGGGTCAGGAAAAGGGTACAGTATTTGTATCACATTGAGTCAGAATATATCTGGCTCATATTTTTTGCCAAATCTTTAACAGAACTAGTAGAAATTCATTGAAAAACATATTGAAGAACTATAGAATATAATTAAAAGACTAAAGGAGGGGACCTATGTTAAAAATAAAAAATGTAAGTAAATCCTATTCCAAAGGAAATATAAGAGCAGTAGATGATATTAGTCTAGATATTAGGCCAGGGGAGATATTCGGGTTTTTGGGGCCCAATGGTGCAGGTAAAACCACTACGATAAAGATGATAGTTGGCCTACTAAAGCCAGATGATGGAACTATCGCTATAGATGGTGTAAATGTATGGGAAGACCCCCTAAGAGCCAAGTCTATGATTAGCTATGTACCGGATAATCCAGAGGTCTATGATAGGTTAAAGGGCATAGAGTATCTGAACTTCATTGGTGACATGTATGGAATAGCAAAAGAAGAAAGGCAAAGAAAACTCGACCACTATCTTGAATTATTTAATATAAAAGATGCAGTAGGAGATTTAATTGCCAGCTACTCCCATGGGATGAAACAAAAATTAGTGCTTACATCTGCACTGTTAAACAATCCAAAGCTATTTATCCTAGATGAACCTATGGTTGGCCTAGATCCTAAATCCTCCTTTAATTTAAAGGAAGTAATGAGGAATATGTGCAATGAGGGGAAAACGGTTTTTTTCTCTACCCATGTTTTAGAGGTAGCCGAGAAATTGTGTGATAGGATTGCCATAATTAACAAGGGCAAAATAATAGCCATGGGAACAATGGATGAGCTTAGAAGTCACGCCATAGATAGAAAGTCCCTAGAAAATATATTCCTGGAGTTGACGGAGTAATGGATAAGATAATTTCCTTAATTAAGACAGATTTCAATACTACATATGGCCTGTCCTCCATTGCCTACAGCTTCAAAAGCAAGAAAAATAGGTGGCAGATTATAGTCTTTGGGCTTGCTATCTTGTCCCTGCTGCCAACATATTTTATGATTGTCAAGGGACTTGGAGCCATGTACACGGTCTACAGCCAAATTGGACAGAAATCCATGTTTTTACTCTCAGGCTTCCTATCCTCACAGATTTTAGTATTTGTATTTGGCCTCCTATATGTAATGAGCAAGTATTATTTCTCCAACGATATGGGCCATTTAGTTCCCCTGCCCATTAAGCCCTCCTATATTATAGGTTCAAAATTTGTTACCCTGATGATAAGCGAGTATTTGACCTCCCTGCCCATTATACTTCCCTTCATTATAATCTATGGCTTAAAGGGTGGAGAGGGGCTCCTATACTGGATTTACTCCCTTATCTTGATAGGTTTTCTACCAGTGATACCCCTTGTATTGGCATCTATCCTAATTATGATATTTATGAAATATACAAATATAGGTGGGAAAAAAGACCTAATAAGGACAATAAGTGCAGTAATCTTTGTAGCTGCCATGATATATTTTCAGCTTAAAATGCAGACAATAGCACAGAAATCCTTGATGGAAGGCGATAACTTTCTTATAAATTTAATTACAGACTCAAACCTTCTGGTTAAAAAGTTGGGCATGGTATTTCCACCGTCCCAATGGGCTACCCTGTCCTTGGTAAATTCTTCAAATTTTAGCGGATTAGTCAGCCTGCTAGCCTTTCTGTTAGTGGCCGCAATCAGTTTTACCATTATGATTATTTTATCTGAATCTCTCTTTCTAGATGGCCTAATCGGCAACATTGAGATGTCGGCATCAAAGGGAAGGGCTAGGAGGATAAATTCTAGGGACCTATCAAGGGAAACCAGGCCCTATTTGGCCCTAGCCAGAAAAGAGATTATCATGTTGGTCAAGACCCCTGTCTACCTGCTAAATGCCGTTGGGGGAGTCATTATGATTCCAATCATATTGATTATGTCCTCAGTCGTCAGCGAAGACCAATCCCTAAGAACAGTGCTAGAGGCATTGAGTCCCAACTCTGGATTTTTAATTCTGGGCCTTGCAGGTTTTATTGTTGCCCTAGGCATGTTAAATAGCATAGGCACGACGACCTTTTCAAGGGAGGGGAAGAGCCTATGGATACAAAGAAGCCTGCCAATTAAGGTGTCGGATCAGATAATAGGAAGGCTACTATCAGCCCTCTTTATTCAAATCCTAGGTATAATTGCCCTCTTGGGCAGCCTTGCCTTTATCGTTAGACTTGGGTTATTGGATTTGCTCCTAATAATCTTTTTGGGCCTTTTGGGCAGTATCCCCATGACTCAGCTTGGTATGCTAATAGACATCCTGAGACCTATGTTAGACTGGGATAATCCCCAAAAGGCAATGAAACAAAACCTAAATGTCTTGATTGGCATGGGCCTAGGGACCCTTTATCTAGGCGGGATTGGTTTTTTGACAGTGAGGGCAGTTGGCAAAGTCAATTTTTATTTGATTTATAGCCTTCTAATCCTGGTATTTGTCTTGTCTACTATTATATTGTTTAATATACTGGGAAAATTGATTAAAAAACAATTTGAAATCTTAGAATAAAATAAAGCCTTACCTGTGTAGAAAAATTATCTAGTGGGTAAGGCTTTGTCATGGTTGTGTTCTATGGTCTCAATTCATTTGCTCTTTTCCTTATATTTATACCTTCTTCATCTGTTGGCTCTTCTAAGGCTATTCCATGGGGAACAGGTTTACCCTTGTCGTCCACAAATACAAAGGTGGCAAAGCCATCGGATAGTATAATGCCACTGTTGTTTTTTGTTACCTTTCCATATACAGTGAAACTAGTTCTACCAACCTTGGCAATTCTAGCCTCCAAATTTATTATATCGCCCTTGTAGGCAGGCATATTAAAGGATAGGCCGTGAATGTTTACACAAACAATATTTTCTGGTTTTTCTGTGACCTTTGCACCAACTATAAAGGCAGATTCTACAAACCATTCAGCTACCCTTCCTGCAAATAAAGTTCCATGATGGTTTAGTTCTTCTAATTTTACTAATCTAGACGTATTTATCTTTTCCATATAATCCTCCTTGTGAATTTCGTTTAAGCAACAAAGCATATTATAGCAAAATATATATTTAAGTCAAATTCTTTATTCCCCAAGTGTTTATTATTTGTCGCCAAGATGATATAGTATTACTAGGTATAGAAAAGACAAGATTATACTAATAGAGGTGATTAGATGAAGGATATCGATATAGCAAGGAAGATACTAGTGGAGGAAGATTTGGGCATTGTAGTTGTCAAGGATGGAAAATTGATTTTCAAGAGCAGGGACAGGGGAATAGGTCCGATTTACAGTCTGGCTGTAGACATGAAAGAAGAGGCCTATAAATCCTCCCTTGCCGATAAGATAATAGGAAAGGGTGCGGCGCTCTTGTGCACCTACATAGGCATTGAGGAATTATATGGCAAACTAATATCTGAAAACGGAATAGGAGTGCTGGATCGCCACCAGATACCCTATTCCATGGACAGCAGCTGCCCCTATATAATGAATAGGGAAAAAACCGACTATTGTCCTATAGAAAAGTTATCCCTAGATACAGAGGAGGCAGAAGTTTTGCTCAAAAGGGTAGAAAACTTCTTGGCATCCATTAATTCAAAAGAGTAATTGAAAGTTACAGATATGAGGAGGAATTATATGAACGAAAGAAATCACGTAAGAAACTTAGTAGTAGCAGGGTTAATGCTTGCAATAGGAATTATTGTGCCCTATATATTTCATAGCACAGGTATACCAGGGACAATATTTCTGCCGATGCACATACCTGTTCTAATAGGTGGTTTTTTGCTGCCAGCATATCTAGCATTTCTGCTGGGCATCCTGACTCCCCTAATCAATAGTGCATTGACAGGCATGCCCGTACTTTTTCCCATGGCAATAATAATGACCTTTGAACTGGGGATTTACGGCCTACTAGCCTCCATATTTTATAGGAAATTTAAACTTCCTTCAGTAATAGCCTTGATCTTGTCCATGATAGGAGGAAGGCTTACAGCAGGCCTAATAGTCTTTATCCTAGCTATATTTTTTGCCATTCCCCTAGAGCCAATTACCTTTGTAATTGGTGCCACTACATCGGGTATACCGGGGATTGTAATACAATTAATCCTTATACCCATACTGATACATGGCATAGTTAGATATACTACCTTAAATCTAGATTAAAGGAGGAGGGTTAAGATGGGATTATTAATTAAGAATGTAGGGCTTGTCCCCATGGACTACAGGAAGGAACTAGTAGAAAATACAAATATATATATCCAAGATAATAAGATAGTCCATATTGGCGATATTAGGCAAGACCTTGAGGTTGAAAGGGTAATCGACGGTAAGAATAGGTTGGCCATGCCAGGCTTGATCAACAGTCACACCCATATTGGCATGTCTCTCCTTAGGAATTTTGCCGACGACCTACCCCTGCACAAGTGGCTGAGTGAGAAAATATGGCCTACTGAGGCCAAACTAAGGGCAGAGGACGTATATTGGGGCTCCCTGCTTAGTATGGTTGAAATGATAGAGGGGGGGACAACTGCCTTCTGCGACATGTATTTTTTCATGGATGAAGTAGCCAGGGGGCTAGAAGAGTCAGGGCTTAGGGGAGTGCTGACCAGAGGCCTAATTGAGGAAGCGGGCAAGAGCCAAGACAAGCTAAGGGAGACTAGGGAATTATATGAAAACTGGCATGGCAGGGGAGATGGAAGGATAAAGGTAATGGTTGCACCCCATGCACCCTATACCTGTAGTCCGGATTTTCTAATAGAAACCATGGAACTTGCCAAGGACCTAAATACCGGCATACACATACACTTGTCTGAAACAAAAAAGGAAGTGGAAGATAGCCTTAAATTATATGGGAAAACCCCCATCAGGCATGTATACGATTTGGGTCTATTGGATTTACACACCATAGGAGCCCACTGCGTCCATGTAAATGATGAAGATATGGATATAATGAAGGAAAAGTCCTTGTATCCAGTGAATAACCCTGGAAGCAATCTGAAACTTGCCTCGGGATTTGCACCTGTAGACCAGATGCTAAAGAAAGGAATTCCAGTTGCTCTGGGTACTGATGGCTCCTCATCAAATAATAATTTGAATATGTTTGAAGAAATCAACCTTGCTGCCTTGGTGAACAAGGCAGTCAACCTAGATGCAGTTTCTGTACCTGCCATGTCGGCCTTGGAGATGGCAACAGTAAATGGAGCTAAGGCCCTAGACTGGTATCAGGATATAGGCTCTATAGAAGTAGGGAAAAAGGCAGATTTAATCCTTATCGACCTAGATAAGCCTCACTTTTATCCCCGTCACCATGTGATTTCATCTCTAGCCTATACGGTACAGGCTTCAGATGTGGACACTGTCATAGTGGATGGAAATATATTAATGGAAAAAAGGGAGATCAAGACCCTAGATGTGGAAAAAATTAAATATATGGCAGAAAAACATGCCAAGCAACTAATTAACAGGTAAAAAAATAGCCATTGGTTTTCCAATGGCTATAAATAACTCTTTAGTACTGTCCCTGCAATTATTTGCTATTTGCAGGGAGACTTATGGCTACACTTGTGCCCTCACCGTATTTGCTCCTTAGCTGGATTTCTCCTCCGTGGGCTTCTACTATGGATTTAACAATTGCTAGACCTAGTCCTGTTCCCTTGACATTATGGGAGTTCAAATTATCCGACTTATAGAACCTATTGAAGATAAGAGGGATTTCCTCCTCCCTGATGCCCATGCCATTATCCCTTACTTCTATGACTAACTGGGAATTTAATTCAGTCAGGCATACCATGACCTGTCCATTATCAGACAGATATTTGATAGAGTTGGAAAGGAGATTATACATCACCTGTTTAAGCTTATCCTTGTCCATATAGATATATTTATTGTCAGGCAAATCCATCTCAAGGGAAAATCCCCCCTTCTTATAAAGGGGTAGGAAGCTTTCGACTATCTGCTCAAGTTCTAGGGATAAGTTAAACCTGGTCTTATTTAGGACCAATTCGATTTCCTCTGCCCTGAAAGAGTCCCTTAGGTCGTCAATTAGGCTGGAGAGCCTATCAATTTCTTCCATGAGGATTTTAAGATGTTCTTCATTGGGTTCCCAGACCTTATCGATAATGGCCTCCAAGTGGGACTTTAAGGTCGATAGGGGGGTTCTCAGTTCATGGGATATATCCTGAGCATATTTTCTCCTTATCTTTTCCTGATTAGCCAGACTTTCACCTAGGTAATTAATGGAATCGGATAGGTCCAAGATTTCCCTTGTATTTGAGTTTATTTTGGACCTTCTCCCAAGATTACCCTTTCTTATCTCTATGGCAGTGTTTCTGATGTCAATTAAAGGTGTAGTCAAGGATTTAGACAGGAAGATACTGATAAGCATGCCAACTAGTATGGTAAATACTGCCGAGATGAGTATCGATTTAGAGAGGGTATCCTTGAAAACCAGGGCCTCCTCCGTCAGATAAGAATTATCTATATAGCCAATAATCAGTATTCCCACCTGTTTTTTATCCTCCATAAGGGGAAAGGACCTCTCTGTATACTTTCCCTCTACTATGGGCCTCATACCCATCATACCGCTATGCATTCTCCCATGCATTCTTCCACCCATTCCCATCATGCCATTTTTATTGGCTGAATAGTAGATAGTTTGGTTATTTAGGTCTTTGATTTCAATATATATATTTTCCAAAGAGGCATAGGAATTAATATCGCTTTCGTATAACTTATATCCATTCAGGTTATATAGGGCATTTATGTCATCACTAATGAACTGAAGCCTGTTTTGCTGTTCTTCTACTAGATAAATATCGAATCTTCTATTTATCATAGAATTGGCAATAAGGCTTATGAAAAAAATAGATATAAGGATTGAAAAGAGAAATGAAAGAATCAATTTGTTTTTTAATTTCATATTAAAACCTCCCAGGTCATAGGTTCATTTCGTAATTATATTATAGCAATTAGTCTTATTCAGACAGATAAATTGATTTAAATAAGAGCCGACATTGATAAGGTTGATTAGAAGCATCCATTAAATAAAAAATTTGATAGGGTTGCACTGTTTGAGTGTAGCGAGTTTGCAACTTTAATTTTTTATGGGTGGTATTGCTTCTTCAAGCTTTGAACTAGGCGGATCGTTTTAAACAATTTATAAATATATTACTGGAAACTATAAAAGTGAAAAATATAAATCATTTCGTAATTATATTATAGCAATTAATTTTGAAGTAATTATGAATTATGAAAAATAATTTACTTTCTTCATAATTACTTCATATTTTTTGCTTATAATGAAAACATATAGTGAAAGGAGAGATTTTTATGAAAAAGAAAGTTTTAATTGGAGCATTGATTATGGTTCTAGGAGTTGGCTCTATAATCGGATATGCAGAAACAAGTCAAACACCAAATATCCTACCTAGATTTGGTAGTAGTACAACAATAAATCTGGAAGAAAGGGAGGCCTGGCTGAAGGAAAGATCAGACTATAGAAATGAGCAGATAAAAAAGGCCCTAGAGAGCGGCATAATCACCGAGGAAGAAGCTAGGACTTGGGCAGAACATTTTACCTACATGGAAGATTTCCAAACACAAAACAATTATGGCTTTGGTTTTAGGGGCTGTGGTGGATACGGTATGGGCAGAGGAATGGGTATGATGAAGGGTTATGGTTTTAGGGGTGGATTTTACAGATAATTCATCTAAACTAATTTAAATTGGAAATAGCTAGGTTTTCCTAGCTATTTTTAATTTGAAATTTATATCCTGAGCCGTAAATCGTATGAATGTATTGGGGAGACTTTGGGTTAGATTCGATTTTTTGCCTGATGTTTTTGATATGGGTATCTATGGTCCTATCAAAGCCCTCATATTCGTGGCCAAAGGCAGACGCGATAAGTTGTTCTCTGGACAGGACCCTATTTTGATTGGATACTAGGGCCAGCAATACCTTAAATTCATTTGTAGTAATATTTGTATTGAGCCTATTTTTTTTGACCTGCATTTCCTCAATATCTATTTCCAGATCCCCTCCGTTGAAGCTTAGTTTTTCAGCACTTGGCCTCTCATGGGGATAGGCTCTCCTAAGAAGGGCCTTGACCCTGCCCATCAGTTCCCTGGGGCTAAAGGGTTTTAATACATAATCATCTGCACCTATGGACAGCCCCTCAATCCTGTCGTCCTCATGAGTCTTGGCTGTCAGCATAATAATTGGTACATCAGAGCTAGCCCTAATTCTCTTACATACTTCTTCACCGGAAATCTTTGGAATCATTAAATCTAAGATAATTAAGTGGATATCTTCATTATGAAAACAATCTAGGGCTCTTTCTCCATCATCAGCCTTAAAGACCTTGAAATCTTCCTTGAGCAAATAGGCCTCTATGACATTTGAAATATTTTCTTCATCTTCAACCACAAGAATATTTTTCAAGTTCACAAAAAATCACCTCATAACCATATTACCCCAATTGGTAAAGAAAGTATAGAAAAACAAAAAAAGTACTTTCCTTATTGTGAATGATATGCTATACTTGGATATAATATTTAATACATAGTAAAAAGCTATGAATTGGTAAAGTAAATTATGTCGACTATTACAGAGAGGATTTCACTGGTGAGAGGAATCTATATAGGGCCTAATTGAAGTGCACCGAGGAGCTTGGGGTCGAAATAAGAGTAGACCTATACGACTGCTCTCGTTAAAGAGCTAGGGTATGTAGTACCTGAATTGAGTTGGGATTTCCCAAACAGAGTGGAACCGCGAAATTAACCTTTTGCCTCTGTATATTTATTATACATTGGCAAGGGGTTTTTTATTATATTAAAGGAGGAGTAGTCGATGATTTTAAACAATATTAGCGAGACCATAGGAAGAACACCTACTATTAGATTAAATAGAATAGGGGAGAAGGAGGCAGCAGAAATATATGTAAAGGTGGAGTCTTTCAATCCTTCAGCAAGTGTAAAGGATAGGGCAGCCTTATATATGGTAGAGGCAGCCGAGAGGGAGGGACTATTAATTAAAGGTAGTACCATAATAGAGCCTACCAGTGGCAATACAGGCATTGGACTTGCCATGATAGGTGCTGCAAGAGGGTATAATGTTATACTGGTGATGCCAGATACCATGAGTGCTGAAAGGAGAAGATTGATGGAGGCTTATGGAGCTAAAATAATCTTGACAGATGGTGCCAAAGGAATGTCGGGCTCCGTGGAGTTAGCAGCCAAACTAGCAGAAGAGAACAAGTACTTCATGCCCGATCAATTTGGAAATAAAAACAATCTCCTTGCCCACTATGAAACCACCGGTGCAGAGATATTAAGGGATACTGGAGGGCAAATTCATGGCTTTGTAGCTGGAGTAGGGACTGGGGGGACAGTTTCAGGCATAGGGAAAAGGTTAAAAGAATACAATAAGGACATAATAGTAGCTGCTGTCCAGCCTTCAAAATCCCCTGTCCTTACGGGTGGACCTGCAAACGGCCACAAGATACAGGGAATAGGGGCAAATTTTATACCTGAGATTTACGACCGAGATTTAATAGATGAGGTCCTAGAGGTTGACGAGGACAAGGCGTTTTTATATGCAAGGAGGCTGGCAATGGAAGAGGGTATCCTCTGTGGCATATCCTCTGGTGCTAATGTTTTTGCCGCCACTGTCTTAGCTAGGAAACTAGGACCAGGCAAGAAGGTCCTAACCATATTGCCAGACACAGGAGAGAGGTATTTGTCGACAGATTTATTTAATAAGGGTGAGGAAAATGATTAAGGATTTAGTTAGGCAGGGAAATAACATATTAACTAAGGACCCAGCGGCAAAAAGTTTATTGACTGCAATTTTCTTCTATCCTAGTACCAGGGCCCAACTATATCACAGGCTTGCCCATTATCTTTACAGGAGAAAAAGATATACCCTGTCTTGGATTATATCTCAAAGAGCTAGAAGGGTAACAGGTATAGAGATACATCCAGGTGCAAGGCTGGGGGAAAATCTCTTTATCGATCATGGAATGGGGGTAGTAATAGGTGAAACAGCCGAGCTAGGCGACAATGTAACTATATTCCATGGTGTGACCCTAGGGGGAATAGGTGGAGATAAAGGACAGAAAAGGCATCCTACAGTGGAGGATGATGTAATCATAGGTGCTGGGGCCAAGATACTAGGTCCTATTAACATAGGTAGGGGGGCCAAGATTGGAGCCAACTCTGTCGTACTAGATGATGTACCCCCATATACTACAGCAGTAGGAGCCCCTGCTAGGATTATTAAAAATAGACGCAGTGGATACATTTATGTGGTGTAAGGGTATTTACAAATTTATTATTTTTAGTATAATAGATAATAAACGCTGTGAAGGGGAATAGTAATTGTAATACAAGGTCTAAAGGGAGCTTGGGACAGTGGAAGCCAGGCGACACTATTACAATGAATGGGCCCGGGAGCGCATATCCGAAACTAGTAGGATATAGGATTTATCCCCTTAGAAGATAGGAGCTGGCCTTTGGCAAATAGAGTGGTACCGCGGATTAACCTTCCGTCTCTTAATCGAGATGGAGGGTTTATTTTATGGTTGAGCAATGATTAAAAGGGAGCAAACAAAATTTAAAGAATGGATTATTATTACAGGAAAATCTGTGAATTAATTACACTATATTGTATAAGGAGTGATTGAAGTGGATAAAAAGGTTGTCTTTAGCGGTGTACAACCATCGGGCAAATTAACCATAGGCAATTATTTGGGAGCCATAAAAAACTGGGTGGAATTACAGGAAGAATACGATTGTTATTATTGCATAGTAGACCTACATGCAATTACAATACCTCAGGTGCCCAAGGAACTGAGAAGGAGCAGCTTGGAGGTGCTGGCCCTATATATGGCCTGTGGCATAGACCCTGACAAGTCTACGATATTTATTCAATCCCATGTGCCAGCCCATACAGAGCTGACCTGGGTCCTGAATACCATATCCTATATGGGACAGTTGGGCAGAATGACCCAGTACAAGGAAAAGTCCAGAAGGTCAGAGGAAAACCTAAATGCAGGCCTATTCACCTACCCTGTTCTCATGGCGGCAGATATACTTTTATACCAAACTGATTTAGTACCAGTTGGAGAGGATCAAAAACAGCACTTGGAACTGGCAAGGGACCTGGCTATTAGATTCAACAATAGGTATAGTGAAACCTTCAAGGTACCAGAGCCCGGTATAAAGGACGTAGGGGCAAAGATAATGAGCCTACAGGAACCAGAGTCAAAGATGAGTAAATCAGATGCAGATGACAATGCCTATATTCTATTGCTGGACGACAAGGATGCCATAAGGAGAAAGATTAAGAGGGCGGTCACAGATTCCCTGGGAACCATAGCCTACAATGACCAACAACTAGGGCTTAAAAACCTAATCGAAATCTATAGTATATTTTCCGGTCAAGGGATAGAAAGTATCGTTGACAGCTATCAGGGTCAGGGCTATGGAAAGTTTAAAGAGGATTTGGCAGAGATAGTTATAGATGGGATTTCCAAAATCCAAGACAAATACAACTACCTAATGGACAATAGGGATTATTTAGAAGAAATATATAAAAAGGGTGCAGAAAAAGCAGAATATCAGGCCCTAAAAACCCTTAGGAAGGTTTATAGGAAGGTAGGATTTTTGCCGAGATAGTTTCTAGAATACACAAGAGGCCCTAGATAAGAGAGCCCCTTGTGTATTCGATTATTTTTTTGGCAGTAGTATGGCTATCCTCGTTTATGAACACAGCCCCATAGTTCCTATTTTTGTATTCGTACATAGGGTCATAGTACTTGATTAGGAGGTCTTCAATTACATCCCTATATTGGCCCCTAGTCACTAGGTCAATGTAGCTGTCTATATTCCTATCCCCAAGATGCCTTCTTAAACTTTCCAAGGATGAAATTATTTCCCCATCCGTATCGTGGACATATTCTTTTAAAAGATTTTCTATCCTCTTATCCATACTGGCCTCGATTTTTATGGCCATGCCCTTGTTCATAGTTTGGTAGAGGTATTTGGGTATAATATCCCTGCCTATTCTCTGACTCTCTCCCTCTACAAAAACCAAATTGGACTTTCTATGCCTTAGGCTATGGTAAATCAAGGATTCAAACATCTTTTGGCTATTTTGCCTGCCAAGGCCAATATCGCCTAAATTGGACCCCCTATGGTTGGCACACCCTTCTAAATCCAAGATATCCATGCCCAGATTTTGGAGGGAGTTCAAAATATTTGTCTTTCCCGTTCCCGTATTGCCATAGATTACAATAAATTGTACAGCTTCAACCAAGGTCGGTAGCTGCCCATTTATAAAACGCCTGTAATTTTTATATCCCCCATTTAGCTTGATGGCATTTAAACCCAAGGATTTAAATAGGGCCACCAGGGAGGCGCTTCTATAGCCACCCCTAGAGCAAAAGAAAACTAGGTATCCATACTGCCTATTTAGCTCCGATAGCCTTTCATAAATGAGGGTTAGTTTTCTTGCACCCATTTCTATGCCTAGTTTCTTTGCCCTTTCGATGCTTTCATTATTGTAAATGGTACCCACTATTTTCCTTTCCTCGTCATCCAATATGGGGATATTA
>JBBAEY010000055.1:0-15148 GCA_041655755.1 Tissierellaceae bacterium | reverse complement strand
TATTTTTATATATACATCTAAAAATATATTGACATGTAAGAAATTGAGTAGTATTATGGATAATATACTTAGACGACTAACTAATGTGAGGGGTAATAGAATGGAATTTATTGACAAGGATTCCCTATATTATATTTTCTTGGAAATATTGCGTTTTCATCACATGCGTACCCACGGCTTGCTAAATGAAATAGGTATATATCCAGGTCAACCCCCTATGTTGTTTATATTGTTTAAAGGGGAGGGACTAAGTCAAAGGGAATTAGGGGAAAAACTAAAATTAACTCCGGCTACTATAACTGTAATGCTGAAAAGAATGGAGAAGGCAAATATAGTAGAGCGAAGGCAAGATAGGGATGATCAAAGAATATGGAGGGTATATCTAACAGAAAAAGGAGAAAAAATGTATTATAAGGCAAGAGAAGCGACAAAGGTCATAGATGAAGAATGTTTTGGGAATTTTACCATGGAAGAAAAGGCAGTACTGAAAAAGTTGATGCTTAAAATGCGTGATAATCTAAAAAAGGTCATAGAAGATTGAGAATAATTAGGAGGAATATATGCTAAAATTATTTAAAGAATTTAAACCCTTTACTATCTTAATATTTCTCATAGTGGGGCTGCTCTTGCTGCAGGCAAGCACAGAACTTGCCCTGCCCGACTACATGTCAAAGATAGTAAATATAGGAATACAGCAAAATGGAATAGAAAATCCAGTACCAGAAGCAATCAGGCAGTCGCAAATGGAAAAGATAGGGTCATTGTTGACCAACAATGAAAGAGTCTTCTTAGACCATAACTACCGCCTTGTGGAAAAAGACGGGCTGGATACAAAGGAATACGAAAGACTGGTAAAAAAGTATCCCGCCTTAGAAAATGAAAGCCTATTTATATTAGACACCAAAGACAGCATGAAAGAATTAGGGGAAGTATTAGCCAAACCCATGGTAATTATATGGGGAATGGAAAACGAGGAAATCCTACCCATGGAGCAAAGAGAGTCAATGCAATCTCAATTAGGTGAAGGATTTACAAACCTGCCTGAGCAGATGATAAACCAAGGGGCAATTAACTTTGTGAGGGCCGAATACGAGTCCATTGGAATGAATAGCTCTAAAATACAATCTAACTATATCCTCTATATCGGGGCTATTATGCTTCTAATATCAATTTTAAGTGCAGTAGCCTCCATATCGGTTGGGTTTTTATCCTCTAGGGTATCTGCTAGACTGGGAAGGAACTTGAGGGATAAGGTCTTTAGGAAGGTAACTTCCTTTTCCAACAGCGAGTTTGACGACTTTTCCACTGCATCCCTCATAACAAGGAGTACCAATGACATACAGCAGGTCCAGACCTTTACCATGCTGATGCTGAGAATGGTATTCTATGCACCGATTCTAGGAGTGGGTGGAATAATCAGGGCCCTGAGGACAAATACCTCCATGGCCTGGACCATAGGAGTAGGTGTCATGGCAATACTCACCCTGGTCCTCCTGCTTTTTTCCATAGCCATGCCTAGGTTTAAGAAGATGCAAAAGCTAGTCGACAAGGTAAACTTAGTAATGAGGGAGTCCCTAAACGGCCTCATGGTTATTCGTGCCTTTAACACACAGGAATACGAAGAAGGAAAATTTGACAGGGCAAATCAGGACTTGACTAAGACGAATCTATTTGTTTCTAGAATGATGGTCATGATGATGCCGACTATGATGCTAATCATGAATGGCATTATGCTATTGATAATATGGGTAGGTGCCAAGGAAATTGACAAGGGTTCAATTCAGGTTGGAGATATGATGGCATTTATGCAGTATACCATGCAAATCATCATGTCGTTTCTTATGATATCAATGGTTTCCATAATGCTGCCAAGGGCTTCTGTATCTGCCAGCAGAATTTCAGAGGTCCTAGATAAGGAATTGTCCATTGAAGATCCTATAGAGCCAAAGACCCTCCTAGAAAAGGGAGCAGGCAGGATAGAGTTCAAGAATGTATACTTTAAATATCCGGGGGCAGAAAAGTACGTCCTAGAGGACATATCATTTGTAGCTAAACCGGGAGAGACTACGGCCTTCATAGGAAGTACAGGAAGTGGAAAGTCCACCATTGTAAATTTGATACCTAGATTCTATGACCTTACAGAGGGTGAAATACTAGTGGACGGGGTGAATATAAAGGACTTTAGATTACATGATTTAAGGGAAAGGATAGGATATGTACCGCAAAAGGGCATATTATTCTCCGGCACCATAGATAGCAACCTAAGGTATGGAAAAAATGTAGATGCAAGAGAAGAAGATATATTAAAGGCCATCCAGATATCCCAGGCCAGTGAATTTATAGAGGGGAAAGAAGGGGGAATCCAGTCCGAAATATCCCAAGGGGGTAGCAATGTATCTGGCGGACAAAAACAAAGACTATCCATTGCAAGGGCACTGGTAAAGAGACCAGATATATTTATATTTGACGACAGTTTCTCAGCCCTTGATTTCAAGACAGATGCAAATTTAAGGAAGGCAATGGAAAAGGATATAGAAAACAGTACAGTAATAATAGTGGCTCAGAGGATCAATACCATAGCAAATGCTGAAAATATCATAGTCCTAGATGAAGGAAAAATTGTAGGTATGGGCAAACACAGGGACCTTCTGAGGAACTGCCAGGTATACAGACAAATAGCCCTATCTCAATTGTCAGAGGAGGAATTAGCCATATGAGTGAAAGGACATCAAGACCACAAAGACGTGGGCCCATGGGTCACGGGCCGAGAAACTTTGAAAAGGCCAAGGATTTCAAGGGAACCTTTTCAAAATTATTGGACTATTTGAGGCCCCATAGATTAAAACTAATCACAGTCATCTTGTTTGCCATGGGTAGCACAGTATTTTCTATTATAGGACCCAAGGTGTTGGGTAGGGCCACGACAAAGATATTTGAAGGGCTCATATCAAAGATGATGGGCACAGGAGGAATAGACTTTGACAATATCCTAAATACTATTTCACTCCTAATAAGCCTATATATAATATCTGCACTTTTTTCCTATGTGCAGGGATTTATAGTGACAGGTATAGCACAAAAAGTTTCCTATGGCTTGAGGAGGGAAATATCAGAGAAGGTCAACAGGCTTCCACTTAAATACTTTGACAGGGTAAGCCACGGTGATGTATTGTCTAGGGTCACAAATGACGTAGATACTGTATCCCAATCCTTGAATCAAAGCATGAGCCAGATAATTACATCTGCCACCACCCTAATAGGTGTATTGGTCATGATGCTGTCCATATCTTGGCAGATGACCATTGCCTCTCTTGTAATACTGCCACTTTCCATGATTTTAGTAACCAACGTAATTAGAAGATCTCAAAAATACTTTACAGCACAACAAAAATCCTTAGGAGAGGTTAATGGACATATTGAAGAGGTTTATGGGGGCCACAATATTATGAAGGCCTTCAATGCAGAGGAAGATGTGGTAGGGGAATTTAGCAGGATAAATGACCAACTATATAACTCCGCCTGGAAATCCCAATTTCTATCGGGATTGATGATGCCCATTATGAATTTCATCGGGAATCTGGGATATGTGGTAGTGTCCATATTGGGAGGCTGGTATGCGGCTAGAAGGGTAATAGAGGTAGGGGACATCTTGTCCTTCATTCAGTACATGAGAAGCTTTACCCAACCCATAGCCCAAGTTGCTCAAATATCAAATGTACTACAGTCCACCATGGCGGCAGCAGAGAGGGTGTTTGAATTCCTAGATGAAGGGGAGGAAACTGAAGACTCGGCCAGCCCAGCTGTCCTCACAGAGGTAAAGGGTAGGGTGACCTTTGAGGATATAATATTCGGCTACTCAGAGGACAAAATAATCATAAATAACTTTTCACAGGACATAAGGCCAGGTCAAAAAGTTGCCATAGTAGGCCCTACAGGGGCTGGAAAGACGACGATTGTAAAACTCCTAATGAGATACTACGACCTGAAGGAGGGCAGGATACTAATAGATGGAAAGGACATTGCAGATTTAAGGCGAAAGGACCTAAGGGACAATTTTGGCATGGTGCTCCAAGATACCTGGCTGTTTTCCGGTACAATAATAGAAAATATCAGATATGGAAGATTAGATGCCACAGACGAAGAAGTAATGGAGGCTGCCAAACTAGCCTATGCCCATAGATTTATCCAGACCCTGCCCGATGGATACAATATGCTGATAAATGAGGAGGCCAACAATATATCACAGGGACAAAAACAGCTCTTGACTATTGCCAGGGCAATACTTTCAAATCCCAAGATACTGATATTGGATGAGGCCACATCTTCCGTGGATACCAGGACAGAAGTTTTCATTCAAAAAGCCATGGAAAACCTAATGAAGGGCAGGACCAGCTTTATCATAGCCCATAGGTTGTCCACCATAAAAGATGCAGACCTAATACTGGTAATTAGAGATGGCAGCATAGTAGAGCAGGGCAGCCATGAGGAGCTCCTGAGGAAAGACGGATTTTATGCAGACTTGTACAATAGCCAATTTGCAGCATAGGAGGTTCAAATCCTGTAGCTTACAGGAAATATTGACTATTACCATTTAAAATAAGAGGCTTCTTTGGAGAAATTAATTCCCTAAAGAAGCCTTGCTATGTAAAATATTGACAGGTGTAAGGGATAGGCCATGTAAAAGAACCATTGGAGGAACCTACTCCTTGGACCCAGCTCCCCATTGTAGAAGTACAGGATTGGGAGGGACAAGATGGAAAATTGCTGGATCCTGCTGTGGAGGTTAAAATATGAAAGTATCAGGCCTGATATAAGCAATCCCTTTGCCCTTGAAAACTTCCTCCCTATATAAAAGGCTATTATATACATAATTCCAACAAGACCATAATCCGTGTGGAGAAATTCAGCTATGAAGGCAGTCAAAAGTAGCAATATAAACTTTAAAAACCTCTGCTTCTTCTTGAAATTGTCCAGCACATATATGGCAACTAGGCCCAGAAATAATGTAAAGAAGATATTTTGATGGACAAGGGAAAGGCCCCCATAGAAGGCGTAATCAAAGGGGATTTCAGATATTAGGGCAAAGGCAAATAATCTAAGTCCATACTTCTTTATATCCCTAGTATGAAAATAGCCCTCTACCAGCAAAAATGCGTATATGGGAAAGGCAAGCCTTCCCACAATCCTATAGATGTCAATACCAGGCCGAAAGATAGCACCATAGTGGTCGACTATCATGGAGCTAAGTGCAATTAACTTTAATACAAGGACATTCATTAGTTCACCAAGCTGCTACGCCATTCTTTGAGGGTCAGCTTTCTTGAACCATTCAAGATGGCAGGGTCATTTTCTGCCAGCTCCTTTGCTTCCTCATAGGAAGGAGCCTTGTAGATAACCAATCCCCCACTATGGTCTGTAAAGGGGCCCTTGGCAAATATCTTATCCTCTTCTATGAGCCGATTTAGATAGGCTATATGTATATCTAATATTTCCTCGTCTTTCTTTGGATCTATGGTCTCCAATATTACAGCATATAAAATCATTTCTTCACTCTCCATTTTTATTATTTATTTCAGCTATATTTACCCTTCTTTTATCTGATTATATATCTAATATAAGGGTGAAATCAATAGGCTAATGAAATCTATATAGATTGGGGAAGGAAAGAGACCCTACTGCCCTATTAAAATCGATAAAGATCAGGGTCAAATCCTTAGCTAAATCAATCATTATAGGAGTTGTAGTTTATTGTCCATATGATATAATTTTCATAAGACCCAGTAGGGAAGCCTGTATGAACTTTTCCCTAGGCTTGCTGCAGGACTAGGAAGTAATGACAATTTGATTGGAGGTTTGACTATGAATTTAAAATCATTGAAAGATGAGGCAATCCGTTTTTTTACATTGGCTATCGGCGAAGCTGAAGAGGACAAAAAGCTTCGAATACGATATTTACGGGAGGCCTCTATTGTTTTTTTATCAAATCCAAGTGAGGGCACGGCTGCAGAAGTTTACAACTCTTTTTTTGACTGCTACCAAATGAGGAACGAGGACTTTGCTTTTTTTGATATCCTCGATGCCCTGCGGGAGTACGAGCTGGCATCATCTAGTTTTGTTCAAAACAAGCGGGACCACTTTACACATTCAGTTTGGGTGTTTTTCATGGGACTAGGCGTATTTTCAACAAACGCTAGCTATAGGGCTGCCTTTGCCCGTTCTACTGGGGAATTTTTATATGAATGGGGTCTTGTTTCACTACTCCATGACATTGGCTATCCCGTAGAAATAAGCTTTCAGCAATTTAGGAAGTATATTGAAGAGATGATTGACATCGACGGGGATTCTGTAAAACCCGACCCTTATTTTGAATATAAAAACTTTGGTCAATTGATACACCTATATGGGAATGAAGGGAAGTCCTTCATCGATTTGCTTGCAGATTACATAGCTAATTCCCTTGATTTGGATCAAAAAGAGCTAGCAGAAGGGCTCTACAACTATCCCAATATAAGGGGCACAAGGGGATTTATAGACCATGGATTCTACAGTGCAATTATGCTGATGCACTGGAATGGGATGCTAAAGGAACATTCAAAGCTAGAGGATAGTTTCTTTTCGCAGACCACAGTAAATGCCGCATCGGCAATCCTACTGCACAACTACTACAAGAGGCCACTGGTTAGCGAACACTCCCTGCCTCCCCTCAGTGCAAAATCACACCCCCTGGCTTTTCTGATTATGCTTTGTGATGAATTACAGGAGTGGGATAGGACCGCCTATGGAAGGGAAAACCAAAAGAAACCCCTTGTAGAGGAGTTTGAGTTCAATTTTTCAGAAAGGGATTTCAATGTGGAATACGAGTTGAGCCTGCTGGCAGGAGCAGACAAGGAAGGGGTAGCTGAAAGGTTTTCCCAGGGTAAAATTGACACCCTATTGAAATTGCTGGATTTAAGGGAGATATTTCCGGACTTGGGACAGGCCTTTGTTACATCTTCCATTGGGAAGCATTGGAGAAATCCCAATGTGACCGGTGACAGACATATGTCACCCCGACCCCTCTTCGAAGATTTGGAAAGTGTAGGTCAGGTCCTACACGAGAACTATCGGAAAAAATACAAGGACAGCCCCCAAGGAAGGAAGAAGTGGGATGAGTGCGATGACCACTATAAATACGATAATATCAGCCAGGCACGACACCTATTTAATGCAATAGCGAGCTACGGATATATTGCCCTAGGCGAAAATTCAGATATAGACCCCAGGTATATACCCGTAGCTTCCATAGACGATGAATTTATTGAGGATTTCGGCCGTGAAGAACACGACCGCTGGATGTCAAATAAGATTCAGGACGGCTGGACCTATGGGGAGACAAGGGACGACGACAAGAGACTTCACCCATTGATAGTAGACTACGACGATTTGCCTGAATATGAAAAAGACAAGGACAGGGCACCACTAAAAGAATTTGTGGATACCTTAAGATCCATTGGCAAGGGCCTATATAAGTTAAGATAATACTTCTCGGGAGGCAATTTATATGATATCAATTTTTATTTCAAGCACCTTTAAGGATATGCAGACAAAGAGGAATATGCTCAGCCTATATGTCCTACCTGAAATAAGGGAGATGAGGCCTAGCTTATGAAGGATAATTATAGGATACCAATTATTATAGGTGTTACTGGACATAGGGATTTATTGGAGTCCGACACCAGTAGATTGAGTGGCGAAATTAAAAAGATTATAGAGGGGCTTAAGGAGGACTACAGGAATTCCCCACTATACTTTTTATCGCCCCTGGCAGAAGGGGCTGATAGAATAGCGGCACAGGTGGCTATTGAGCTGGGATTAGGCTTAATCGTCCCCCTGCCCATGGCCAAAGACGAGTATAAAAAGGATTTTAGCACAAATGAATCAAAGGAAGAATTTGAATACCTACTGGACAGGGCCATGTTTTATTTTGAGCTGGACCAGGGAAATGGCCAGTTAGATAATCAAGAAAAAAGAAATGACCTATACGAAGAATTAGGAATCTTTATCTCCATACACAGTCAAGTCATCATTGCCCTGTGGGATGGCAAGTTTATCGATAAAAAAGGGGGGACCTCTGAAGTTGTCAGGTTTTCCACTGGTCAAATCCCCCTTTACTATGAGGGGAAGATGTGTTGGAATGACAATAAGACCTTGACCTATCACATTCCCACTCCAAGGCTATCTACGGCAGATGAAGAAAGGGATATATTATTAGGAGGACAAGGTGGAATATATGGCTTAGGTGACAATGGAGAAGGTGTCCAAGGAAGCAAAAGACTGATTAAAAGCATAGATGATTGCAACTTAGAGCTCAAAGAAATATATGCGACTCGAGCCAAGGAGATTGAGAAGGAAATAGACCAATTGTTGCCTGTGGATTTAGGAGGCCTTGAGGGACTTAGGGACAGCCCCATGTTAAATGCCTTTGCTTCCCTGTCCGTATTAGCAAATAAGAGCAATTCCACCAAATCCATCTTTACTATTTTCAACCTGTCCCTGGTTCTCGTGTTTTTCTTGAGCCTGTTCAATGGCAGCCAAACGCCTCTAATCATCATATTTGCCTATTTATTAAATTTTTCCACCATTTATTTACTGTCAAGAAAAATGAACAGGACCCATATAAGTTATATAGATTACAGGACAATAGCTGAGGGACTAAGAATTCAAATATTTTATGATTTATTTACAGCCAAGGCTCAAAGGCTTAAGAGGAATATTACTGATAAATATTCCACCAAGTACCATGATGCCTTGAACTGGGTAATAATAGCTATTGACAATATCTCCTTTGTTTCCCATAGGGATAGCTATGGAGGAATAGAGGAGGACGGTTCCTTTCTCGACAAACTCGACATTATATCTAAATACTGGCTATGGTCGCAAATAGAGTATCTGGAAGCAAATATGGGCAAAAGGACAAGGGTGGGGAAAAGATATGTTGCAATCAAAAAGCTCTTATTTACTGGAGCATTCCTATTGACCTCCCTTATCTTTCTATTGATCCTGGGCATGAATCTTGCAGATATGGGCTCTGCACTATCTGGGAAGCTGACAAGCCTCTTTTTTGTTATTTCAATTTTGCCTGCATATGGTGCCCTAGTGACCTGGCTAACAGACAAGCTAGCATATAATGAGGAAATAGAACGCTTTAGGCACCTGCACAATATCTACAAGAAGGCAGAAAAAAGCATAGAAAGTGTTTTAGTAGGTGGCGGGGAAGATGGAATAGACAAGATAAGGGCAATTTTGGACAATCTTGCCAAGGAGGCAATCGAAGAAAATAGCAACTGGGCCCTCTTGCACAAGGACAGGCAAATAGATATTCCACAATAGGTTTTATACCCCTAAAAATGGCAGAGGATTGATATTCGCCGAGAGTCTTGGGTATATATAAGGATAGGGAAATGGAGGGAATTTAATGAAGGTAATCTTATTTTTGGCAGATGGTTTTGAGGAGGTAGAAGCCCTGACTACAGTTGACTATCTCAGGAGACAGGGCATTGGTGTAGAAATGGTGTCGATCACTGAAGAAAACAAGGTCAAGGGAGCCCACGACATCACAGTCCTTGCAGATATGACCCTGGGAGAGTTGAAAGAATTAGATCAATATGAGGGGGTCATAATTCCAGGAGGTATGCCGGGTGCCACCAATCTCAGGGACAATTCAAGGGTAATAGAAGTCGTCAAGGAGCTACACGGTAAGGGCAAACTTGCTGCCGCCATATGTGCAGGGCCCATAGTCCTTGAAAGGGCCGGGATAAGTAGGGGCAGGAGGCTAACATCCTATCCGGGATTTAGCGGAGACCTAAGGGACAGTATCTACGACGAAAAGGACCTAGTAGTAGACGGTAATATAATAACTGCAAGGGGACCGGCCCTAGCTGTTGACTTCGCCCTTGAGATTATTGGATATTTACTAGACCATAAGGCAGTAGAGGAGTTGAAAAGGGACATCCTGTACAGGTAGAAAACTTGCGGTTGGTAACTATTGTTACCAACTTTTTTTTATTATTATGGTATAATTATTGGAGTTAATTTTAAGGAGGGATAGTGTGAACAAGTATTTTGACATAAAGGAAAAGGTATACGATATAACGGAAAGGTATCCGGAAACTATAGATGTATTCGTAGCCAATGGCTTTGAACAGTTGGCAAACAGCAAGATGCGAAAAATCATGGGGAAGACTGTTTCCCTAGAAACAGTATGTAAATCCAAGAAGGTCAATATAGATATCTTCGTTGAAAAGTTGGTTGAGGCCATAGAGCAAAATAGGAACCCTATAGATTTGGCCTTGGGCAAGTCCAGGGGAGAGGAGGCAAAGGACATCAAGATTGAGGGGGTCCTGCCCTGTCCCGTCAGAGTACCCCTCTTGGAGGGCTTTGACATCTGGGTAAATAAAAATCAGGATAAGCTGGGCTATAAAATCGGTTACGAGCTAAAATCTGCCCACATAGGCGTGGATTGGATAAGGGATAAGGTGGAAAAGGGGGAAGAAGAGTCTCTAGCAGATATATTCATGTCCGCAGGCTTTGACCTTTTCTTCGACGAGAAGCTCATGGGCAAGTTTATAGAGAATGGGGTCTTTGAGGACATTACAGGATTTGACAGGCTAAACAGCGACTTTGATAATGAAGAGATAGACCTGAAGGACCCAGAGGGAAACTACTCCATCATAGGGGTTGTGCCAGCAGTTTTCATGGTGAATAGGGATGAATTAAATGGCAGGGAATTTCCCAAGTCTTGGGATGACCTGTTGAAGCCGGAATTTGAAGGCTCTGTATCCATACCGACCATGGACTTTGACCTATTTAATGCACTGCTTTTAAATATATATAAGAAATACGGAGAAGAAGGCATTAAAAAACTAGGCAGGGCCCAGTTTAGGAGCATGCACCCTGCAGAAATGGTAAAATCTCATTTGAGGAAGAGTGACTCCTTTGTCCCTACAGTTACCATAATGCCCCTCTTCTTTACGAGAATGGTAAAGGAAGATAGCCCACTAAAGCCCCAATGGCCGGAGGACGGTGCCATCATAAGCCCTGTCTTCCTATTGACTAAGAAGAGCACTAGGGATTTGACAAAGCCCATAGTCGACTATATATTTTCCAAGGAAGTCGGAGAGTTGCTTTCCACCAACGGGAAATTTCCGTCTACCAATCCAGAAATCGACAATGACCTGGCGGCAGATGAGAAATTCATGTGGCTAGGCTGGGATTACATCAGGAAACAGGATATAGGTGAATTGATAAGAAGATGCGAAAACATATTTTACGACCCTAATTAGGAAGGTGAAGTTATGAATTTAATCATATTTTCAGGCCCCCCTTCTTCAGGCAAGACCTCTATTATTCTAAAAACCATAGATGCCCTGAAGAAGAGAAATATAAGCGTAGGGGTAGTTAAGTTTGACTGTCTGTATACAGATGACGATATATTATACGAGAAGGCGGGAGTTCCAGTGAAAAAGGGACTGTCAGGCTCTCTTTGCCCTGACCACTTCTTTGCCTCCAATATAGAGGAGGTAGTCCAGTGGGGACTCAAGCAGGATTTGGACATGCTAATTACCGAGTCCGCAGGTCTTTGCAACCGCTGTTCCCCATATCTTAAGGACGTGAAGGGGGTCTGCGTCATAGACAACCTGTCGGGAATAAATACGCCAAAGAAGATTGGACCCATGTTAAAGTCTGCTGACATAGTAGTCATTACAAAGGGGGACATAGTATCCCAGGCAGAAAGGGAGGTATTTGCTTCAAGGGTAAGCTCAGTAAATCCAAAGGCCCTGACCATGCATATAAACGGTCTGACAGGTCAAGGAGCCTATGAACTCAGCACCCTCCTATATGACGAGGACCAGCAAATAGACTCTGTTCAGGGAATGGAACTGAGATTCCCCATGCCTTCAGCTCTTTGCTCCTACTGCCTAGGTGAAACTAGGATTGGAGAGGCTTATCAAATGGGCAATATCAGAAAAATAGACATGGGTGATGACAATGATTGATATGACGATTAGGCAATTGGAAGACAAGTACCCCTTTATAGCAGGGTATTTTGAAGAAAACAAGATAGATACTAGGGGTCACGAGGATAGGACCTTTGAAGAATACCTAGATACCATAAGCGAGAAAGATGCAGAGGATTGGGCCATAGACAAGGACAAGCTCCTAGAGGACCTGGAAATATATATTAGACAAATGCTGGACTTTTTAGGAATTGAAGAAGACCTAGGGGTCAAGTCCCTGACCATAATAAGGGGATACGACAAGTCTGGCGAAGCAGAGGGCTTTGAGCAAATAAGCATAGAAAGATCCGAAATAATCTCCATAGTTGGCCCCACTGGGTCAGGTAAATCTAGGCTGCTGGCAGACATAGAGTGGACAGCCATGGGAGATACTCCCACAGGCAGGAGTATTTTGATAAACGGGGAAAAACCAGATAAGAAGTGGAGGTTTTCTTCCAATAACAAACTGGTAGCCCAGCTTTCCCAAAATATGAATTTTGTCATGGATCTAAGCGTAGAGGAATTTTTGGAATTACATGCTGCCAGTCGCCTAGTAGAGGATATAAGTGGAACCATAGCTAGAATAATAAAAGAGGCAAATAAACTGGCTGGAGAGGAATTCGACTTGAATACTCCTGTGACAGCCCTCAGCGGAGGTCAGTCCAGGGCCCTGATGATAGCCGATACTGCCATCCTCAGTTCATCTCCCATAGTACTGATAGATGAAATTGAAAATGCAGGCATAGATAGGAAAAAGGCTCTGGAACTGCTAATAGCCAGAGACAAGATAGTCCTCATGGCTACCCATGATCCAATACTAGCCCTGATGGCCAACAAGAGAATTGTAATTAAAAATGGGGGGATTGAAAGGCTAATCGAGACCTCCGAGGAAGAAAAACAACTCTTGCATGAATTAGAAAAAATGGATAAAATTATACAGGAAAAAAGAAATCAGTTAAGGGATGGAAAACAGTTGGGTAATATAGAGTAAAGATTAAGGAGGAATTTTTTATGCACGATGGATGCACAGGTACATTTGAAAGCGGCAAGGCTGTAGTAGACAAAATAAGAATGATGGGCTTCAATACCCGAGAGATGCCGCCAGGGGTAGTCATAGAGTGTATAGAATGTGGAAATGAATTTGTCATGACCCACTTGGAGGCACAATGCCCCCAATGCAGCATGGTATATGGGGTAACACCCTGTTCAGTTTCAAGACCTGGGGCCATAATGGCTGCAGGGAAAAATTATTAAAATAAAAAGTCCTACTTGTTCAAGTAGGACTTATGTATATTATTTACCCTTCTCTTTAGGCGGTTGGGGAGTGCTTTTTTTGGTCATCTTGCATGATCCGTCAAACTTTGCATTTTCATGGATTACAAAGCTTTCCACTTCCACATCTCCCACCAATATTCCAGTAGGCAAAAGTTCAAGCTTGGCCTTAGAAAATACATTCCCATTGATGGTACCGGACAAGGATATTTCGCCACATCTTACATTTCCTTTTACAGTGCCGCTTTCACCTATGGTGACATTTCCCTCGTAATTGACATCGCCCTCTACTATACCGTCAATTCTTAGATTGCCCTTACCCTCAATTTTCCCTATAATCTTTATATTTTCACCGATTAAGGAGTCGACAGTCTCCACATAGGAATCCTTTTTCTTTAACATCTTTATCACCTCGTATTAGTTAGTTATTAAATCCAATGGATTGGTGAGCTTATTATTTATGTGAATTTCAAAATGCAAGTGAGAGCCAGTAGATCTGCCCGTGCTTCCCATCTTTGCTATTTCTTGACCCTTCTCTATCTTGTCACCCTTCTTTACTAAAATCTTACTATTGTGGGCGTAAAGTGTCTGGTATCCATATCCATGATCAATTATGACAGTTCTTCCATAGGCACCATTTGGCCCTGTAAAGACTACAGTACCCTTGGCAGCTGCCTTAACGCTTGTACCAGAAGAATTGGCTATATCAACTCCCTGATGGAACTGAATCCTCCTTGTAAAGGGGTCCCTTCTATTGCCAAACTTAGATGTAACCCTGCCTGAGCTAGGCCTCAAATCTGGCACAGAGTCCAGGTAATCGAATTGGGCCTCTAGGTCCTCGATGAAGATTTCCAATTCCAACTTCTTGTCCTCCAAGACTTCAGCAATTACATTCATTTCTTCTGCATGATCGGCAAAATCCGTCTCCATATCCCTGCTTATTCCTCCGCCCCTAGAGGGACTATCTATACCTGCCATCTTCTCAAGCCTTCTCTGTAGCTTGTCGATTTCAGTCAGTTTGCTTTCAACCTCCTCTGTCTTTTCATAGAGGTGGGTATTCTCGGATTTTAAGCTGCTGAGTTTCTTATCCTTATCCCTATTTTCCTCTTCCAAGTTGTTGATGATTGATAGCTTCTCGTTGGCATCCTCCAGCAAACTTGCCTGATAGTTCAATGACATCTTAAAATAAACAGTTAGAGATATAAGTGAAAGAACTAGAAATCCGACGCTTGCTCTGGGAAGCCAGTAGGGAATGGATACGCGTTTTACCTTGTCAGTCCCTGGAATTATCAAAATACTAATCTTTGAATTATCCTTTTCCTTCATAACAATCTCCTTTATAAATATGTGATGCAAAATTTTCAGGTAATTATACCCTATTTTTGAATTATATCACAAAAGGACAAGATATGGAATACGATTAGGAAGATTTATAGAATATTTGGAAAATGAATTTCGTAACATAGGTTACTGATATTAAAAGATATGAGGATTATAATATAGAAGGTCAAGAAAAAACAATTAATACAGGAGGTAATATTTAATGAGTATGTTTTGTTATCAATGCCAAGAAGCAGCAGGCGGTAAGGGATGTACAAAAGTAGGCGTTTGTGGCAAGACTGCGGACTTAGCAGCCTTACAAGATTTAATGATATATGGTTTAAAGGGGATATCAGTCCTGGGCCTAAGGGCAGATGAAAACCAGATAGATATTCCCCAGGTGGATAAACTCTTAGTAGAAGGCCTATTTATGACTATAACCAATGCAAACTTTGACAAGGATAGGTTCTTTGACAAGATAAAGGAAGTCCTCAAGGCCAGAGATGAACTAAAATCAGAAC
>JBBAEY010000054.1:0-15458 GCA_041655755.1 Tissierellaceae bacterium | reverse complement strand
TTCACAGTATGAGAAATTTGGACTGTCTTAATGAACCGCCGTATACCGAACGGTACGTACGGTGGTGTGAGAGGACGGTAATTAAAATAATTAATTACCTCCTACTCGATTGAAGGCCAGTATTCCAAGCCTTGATTGTTAAAAATAAAACAATACCTGTATTTGTGATAGATTTAACTTATTCCAACAGTATTGCATATTTTTTACAGGTCTTGTATAATGAAGTCGATGCAAGCAATATTATGATATTGCATAGGCAAAATAAGTTTATATTTCAGGATTTTGGGTAAGATATTCTGTAGTACAAAAAAAGGAAGGAGTGGTCTAATGGACGGAAGAAAAACGCCATTGTACGATGAGCATGTGAAGTTAGGGGGTAAGATAGTCAACTATGCAGGATGGTTGCTACCAGTTCAATACGAGGGGCTAATCCCTGAGCACGAGGCTGTTAGGAACAAGGCAGGGTTATTTGACGTATCCCACATGGGTGCTGTTAAAGTATCAGGCAAGGAAGCAGAAAAGTTTTTAGATCATCTATTGACTAATGATATTTCCAAGATGGCAGATGAGCAAGTAATTTATACATTTATGTGCTATCCAGACGGTGGAGTGGTAGATGATTTATTAACTTACAAGTTTGGCGAAAATGAGTACTTCTTAGTAATCAATGCTGCAAATGTAGAGAAAGACTATGAGTGGATTGTTGAACAACAAAAATCTTTTGATGTGACCACAGCTAATGAATCAGATGAAACTTCTATCTTGGCATTACAAGGACCAGAAGCAGTAAATATACTACAAAAGCTGGTAGATATTGATTTATCACAAATCAAGCCATTCTATCTTAAGAGAAATGTAAATGTTGCGGGAGTAAATTGCATGATTTCCAGGACAGGATATACTGGAGAAGACGGATTTGAAATCTACGTTGACAATGAAGGAGTACACAAAATTTGGGCGGAGCTTATGGCAGTAGGAGAAGGCTTTGGACTTAAGCCAACAGGATTGGGTTGTAGAGATACCTTAAGGTTTGAGGCCACATTGCCACTATATGGTCAAGAAATCTCTGATAAGATTAGTCCTCTAGAAGGCGGCTTGAAGTTCTTTGTGAAATTAAAGAAAGAATCAGACTTCATCGGAAAAGATGCCCTAGTTAAGGCAAACGACGAAGGCCTCAAGAGAAAAATGGTTGGATTTGAGATGGTTGGAAGGGGAATTCCTAGAGATGGCTACGAAATACAAAAAGATGGTAAGGTAATAGGCCATGTAACTACTGGATATATGTCACCAACCTTGAAAAAAAGCATTGGTAATGCTCTCTTAGAAGCAGGAGAAGCAGAAATTGGAAATGAAATAGATATAATAATCAGAAATAAACCAGCAAAAGCTGTCGTAAGAGACAGAAAGTTTTTGGCAAATAGATAAAAATAAAAATAATTAGGAGGGTTATTATGAAGGTAGAAAAAGATTTACTTTACACAAATGATCATGAGTGGGTTAAGGTTGATGGAGAATTTGCATTTGTAGGTATTGCAGACTATGCACAACACAGCCTTGGCGACATCGTTTATGTTGAGCTTCCAGAAGTAGATGACGAGTTTGAAAAAGAAGAAGCTTTTTCAGCAGTAGAATCAGTTAAGGCTGCAGCAGACGTATATATGCCTGTAAGTGGCAAGGTAGTTGAATTAAACGAAGAGTTAATAGATGAGCCAGCATTACTAAACACTGATCCATATGGAAACTGGATGGTTAAGGTTGAGTTGGCAAACAAGGCAGAATTAGATGAATTGATGAATAGCGAGGATTACGAAAAGTTTTTAGCCGAGGAGGAATAATATGATGCATCCATATATACCTACTACTCACGAAGATGAACAGGAGATGCTAAAGGTTATTGGCAGAGATTCTCTAGAGGAACTTTTCAGCGATATTCCTGAAGAGTTTAGGTTGGATAGGGAATTAAACCTGGCAAAATCCAAAAGTGAGTTGGAAGTGAGCTCATATTTAAATAATTTAGCAAATCAGAATCGTTCACTAAGCGAAATGACTTGTTTTCTAGGGGCAGGTGCATATGATCATTATATACCATCAGTAGTCGACGATATTATATCAAGATCTGAATTTTATACATCATATACTCCATATCAGCCTGAAATAAGTCAAGGAACATTACAATATATCTTTGAATATCAAACACTTATTTGCAAGTTGACTGGAATGGACGTAGCCAATGCCTCACTATACGATGGCGGCACTGCTATTACAGAGGCAGCACTTATGGCTGTATCCCATTCTAGAAAAGAGGAAATTATCATTTCAAAGACTGTAAAACCAGAAGCAAGGCAGATCCTAAAGACCTATGCTCATATGCAGGGCCTAACAGTAGTTGAAATAGATATGAAAGACGGAGTTACTGATTTAGAAGAATTGGAAAGCAAGGTAAGCGACAATACTGCTGCCGTTGTAGTCCAAAGCCCTAATTTCTTCGGCATCATCGAAGACTTAAAGGCAACAGGTGAAATAGCCCACAAGGGTAAGAAAACTGTTTTCATTGCATCAGTAGACCCCATATCCTTAGCTATATTAAAGAAACCTATTGAGCTGGGTGTTGACGTAGTTGTTGGAGATGCTCAGGGAATGGGTATGTCACTATCATTTGGCGGTCCTTATTTAGGATTTATCGCCTCTAAAAATGACTATTTAAGAAAATTACCAGGTAGAATTGTAGGGGAAACCCTAGACAAAAACGGTAAGAGGTCATTTGTTCTAACCCTTACTGCTAGGGAGCAGCATATTAGAAGGGAAAAAGCTACTTCTAATATTTGTTCAAACCAAGGCCTAAATTCTTTAGCTGCCACCGTATATATGGTGACCATGGGCAAGGAGGGGCTTAAGGAAGTTGCCCTTCAAAGTACTAAAAAGGCCCACTACGCTTTAGAACAACTTACTGCCTCTGGTAAATACAAACCATTATTTGATAAACCTTTCTTTAAGGAATTTGCAGTTACGTCAGAAGTTGATGCAGATAAGATTCAGGAAGGGCTACTGGAAGAAAATATAATAGGTGGATACAACCTAGGTAAAGATTATCCCCAATATAAGAATGCAGTCCTATATGCAGTGACAGAAAAGAGGACAAAGGAAGAAATAGATAAATTAAGTAGCGTATTGGAGGGGATGTAATGAGAAAATACGAGAAATTAATATTCGAACTTTCCAAACCGGGGAGAAAAGCCTATAACCTTCCAGAATTAGATGTGGAAGATAAGGACTTAAACAGCCTAATTCCAGAGGAATTTTTATCTGACACAGATTTAGATTTTCCTGAACTATTTGAAGTAGATGTAATCAGACACTACACCAATCTTTCCGATAAGAACTACGGCGTAGACACAGGCTTTTATCCATTGGGCTCCTGTACTATGAAGTATAACCCAAAGATAAACGAAGTCGCTGCTAGGATAGATGGATTTGCCAATCTTCACCCCTATCAGTCAGAGGAGACAATCCAAGGTGCACTTCGTCTAATGTATGAATTAGATGAATCCCTGGCAGAAATAGCAGGTATGGATAAGATGAGTCTGCAGCCAGCAGCCGGTGCCCACGGAGAATTGACAGGCATCATGGTCATCAAGTCATACCATGAAAAGAATGGGGATCACAAGAGAAACAAACTTATTGTACCAGACTCTGCCCATGGAACAAATCCAGCAACAGCAGCCATGGCAGGATACAAGATAGTAGAAGTAAAGTCCAACAAAAATGGGCTAGTAGATATTGAGGCACTCAAGGCTGTAGTAGGAGAAGACACTGCAGGGCTGATGCTTACAAACCCAAATACCCTAGGTATATTTGAAAAAGACATCAAGCAAATAGCTGAAGTGGTCCACGGAGCAGGAGGACAATTGTACTATGATGGTGCAAATGCCAATGCTATACTAGGACATGCAAGGCCAGGGGATATGGGATTTGACGTAGTACACTTCAACGTTCACAAGACCTTCTCCACACCTCATGGTGGTGGAGGACCAGGTGCTGGACCTATAGGAGTAAAGAAACACCTAGAGGAGTTTCTACCAGTTCCTGTAGTTAGAAAAGACGGGGAAAGATACTACCTAGACTATGACCTACCAAATTCTCTAGGAAAGGTAAAAGACTTCTTTGGACACTTTGGTATATTGGTCAGGACTTTTGCCTATATCCTAACAATGGGTAAGGAAGGTCTGAGGAGGGCTAGTTCAATAGCAGTACTCAATGCCAACTACATGGCTAGCATATTGAAAGAGCACTACTATCTGCCAATAGATACTATATTCAAACATGAATTTGTACTTGGCGGTCTAAAAGATACTTTGTCTGAAGTGACTACACTGGATATAGCCAAGAGACTATTAGACCTAGGCTATCATCCACCAACAGTTTACTTCCCATTGATTATCAATCAGGCTATTATGATTGAGCCAACTGAAACTGAATCCAAGGAGACATTGGATGAATTCATAGAGGCTATGATACAAATAGCTAAGGAGGCAGAGGAAGATCCACAATTAGTGAAGGATGCTCCTCACAATACTGTTGTCAGTAGACCAGATGAAACTAGAGCAGCAAGAAATCCAATACTAAAATACGAAGGGTAGGTGTACCATTTGACCAAAAGAATTGCAGTTATAGGTGCTGGCCCTGGGGGCTATGTAGCCGCAATTAGAGGAGCTCAACTTGGTGCAAATATCATTCTAATAGAGAATAGGGAAGTAGGGGGTACATGTCTCAATCGAGGCTGTATCCCCACTAAAACCTATTTTAGGAATGCTGAAATAATGTCTAATTTCAGGAGAGCCTCTGAATTCGGTATAGAAGTAAGCGATTTTAAAATGAATGCAAAAGTACTACAGGAGAGGAAAAATAAGGTGGTCAGTACCCTAGTAGGAGGTATAGAACAGCTTATTTCTTCATATAAAAACATAGAATTTATCAATGGAACAGCAAGCATAAAGGATAAGAACACAGTATCAGTAGAATTAAAAGATGGTGGCAAGGAAGAAATTTCAGTAGACAATATCCTTATTGCTACAGGTTCAAAACCACAGATGACTGAAACAAAGGGAGTAGACCTGGATGGTGTAATTACATCCGACGACCTACTGGAAATGGACGAAATTCCAGAAACCCTAATAGTTATCGGTGGGGGAGTAATAGGCCTGGAATTTGCCAGCATTTATCAGGAGCTGGGTTCCAAGGTAATACTATTGCCCTCTAGAATACTTAAGAATATAGATATGGAAGTAGCTAGAAGACTTCCTGCCTTCTTTAAAAGGCAGGGAATGGAAGTTTACCTTGATATTAGAGCCAAGGAAATAGTAAAAGATGGTGATAAGCTTAAGGTAATAGCAAAATACAAGAACAAGGACGAGGAAATCCAAGTAGTAGGAGACAAGGTCCTCATAGCGTCAGGTAGGGGTCCCATAGTAGAGGGTCTAAACCTAGACGGCATAGGAGTAGAATATAATCACAAGGGGATACATGTGAATAAGGATTTTGAAACATCCGTTGAGGGAATCTATGCCATAGGTGATGTAAATAGCCTAGGTATTCAGTTAGCCCATGTGGCATCAGCCCAAGGCGAATACGTTATGGAAAAACTAATGGGCCAGGAGCCTATTGTAAATCTAGACGTATATCCTAATTGTGTATTCACCCTACCAGAAGTAGCCTTTGTAGGAATGACTGAAGAAGATGTGAAAAATTCTGGAATAGACTACAAGGTTAGCAAGTTTATGTTTGGTGCCAATGGCAAGGCCCTATCTTTGGGTGAAGGAGATGGATTTGTCAAGATATTTGCCTCCGCCGAAGATAAGAAGGTCCTGGGAGTAACCATAATGGGTCCCCATGCAAACGATCTAATTCACGAGGGTGCAATGGCCATAGCCAATGACTTGGATATCAATAGCATTATGAGAACTATCCACGCCCATCCAACCCTATCGGAATCCTTTGCCGAGGCAACAGCAGGATTGGAGGATATTGCCATCCACATAGCACCAGCTAGGAAAAGAAGTAAAAAAAGATAATTGAGTTTCTAATGGGGGCCATAGGTCCCCATTTTATATAAGGAATTAAAGCTTGTCACAATTTAACCTCATAGGGGCATGGGGTAATTGTCTACAATATAACAACAAACCCCCACAAGCCCAATATATAAGTGAAGGATTAAAAACAACAAATAAGGTAACCTCTAGGTTTCAACATTAGGTTGAAATTTAGGGGTTATTTTATTTGATAATAATATATCACGATTTACAAGTTTATGGTATAATACCCTTGAGAAGATATTAACGATATTAGAGGAAAAGTGGATTTCCCTCATTTTATCTAAAAAATTCAAATAGAAAGGAGATAAGATAAAAATGAGTAGGTTAAGTATCATAACCAGCAACAAAGCTCAGCAGACCATTGAACACCTCTACAAGGACCTGGAGAGACGAATAGTCTCAAGCCCGCCAGGATTGTGTCCCATAGATTTGACCTCATCTTTTTTAAAGATGTGTCATGCTCAATCCTGTGGAAAATGTGTACCTTGCAGAATAGGCCTTGGCCAGTTAATTAAAATGTTGGAAGATGTATTGGATGGGAAGGCCCAGCTAGCCAGCATCGACTTAATTGAAAGGACAGCCAGATCCATTTACTACTCTGCCGATTGTGCCATAGGATATGAGGCAGCTCACATGGTTTTAAAGGGTATCGAGGGCTTCAGAGAAGACTTCGAGGAACATATCCTAAGAGGCAGATGTACCTGTGAATTGAATCAGGCTATCCCATGTGTATCTCTTTGTCCGGCAGGCGTAGACGTACCGGGCTACATTGCCTTGATATCGGAGGGAAGGTATGCTGATGCAGTGAAATTAATCCGAAAAGACAACCCCATGGTCTATACCTGTGCCCTTATTTGTGAGCATCCATGTGAAATAAGGTGTAGGAGAAATATGATAGACGATGCCATCAATATTAGGGGGCTAAAGAGATATGCCGTTGAAAATGCAGGAGAAGTTCCAATACCCAAGAGAGCACCTTTAACAGGCAAGAGGGTTGCCGTAATTGGAGCTGGACCTTCTGGTTTAAGTGCAGCCTATTATCTGTCTCTCATGGGCCATGATGTGGAAATATTTGAGCAGAGGAAGCACCTGGGTGGTATGTTGAGATATGGAATACCAAGCTATCGGCTTCCTAGGGATATACTTGAAAAAGAAATAGACACTATGTTAATGTCGGGAATTAAGGTCCATAGGGAAATAAGCGTAGGTAGGCATATTTCCGTATCGGAATTAAAAGACGAATTCGACGCTATCTACATAGCAATAGGAGCCCATACAGATAAAAAGATAGACATTGAAGGGAAGGAAGTAGAAGGGGTCATATCAGCAGTTGAGATATTGAGAAAAAAAGGAGACAACGAGTCCATAGATTTCAAGGACAAAAACATAGTAGTCATAGGAGGAGGTAATGTGGCTATGGATGTGGCTAGGTCGGCTATTCGCCTTGGAGCAAAAAAAGTAAGCATAGTTTACAGGAGGAGAAAGGTTGATATGACTGCCATGGCAGAAGAGGTAGAAGGGGCCATAGCAGAGGGCTGTGAAATATTGGATTTGTATGTTCCAGATAAGGTAGAGAAAAACAAGGATAATCAAATAGCCGCCCTTTGGGTTAAGCCCCAAATCATCGGCAAGATTCACACAGATAGGCCCAATCCTGAAGATGCCCAGGCAGAAACAGAGAGGATACCATGCGATATACTGATTACAGCCGTAGGCCAGGGAATCCTATCAAAGGACTTTGAGAAGGATGGAATACCAGTAACCAGGGGAATGATAGACGCCCTCGATTGGAGTGGTGTAAAGGATGTACCCGGTATATTTGCAGGAGGAGACTGCGTATCGGGACCAGCTACTGTAATTAGGGCTATAGCTGCGGGTAAGGTTGCAGCAGCTAATATAGACGAATACCTAGGCTATCACCATATTGTCGAGTCGGAAGTCCAAATACCAGAGTCAAGGCAGGTAGACAGGATACCTTGCGGCAGGGTAAACATGAGAGAAAGAGATGTCTCTGAGAGAATAGGCGACTTTAGGCTCATTGAAAGAGGGATGACAGATGAGGAGGCAAGGCAAGAGTCTTCAAGGTGCTTGAGATGCGATCACTTTGGACTTGGAGTATTTAAAGGGGGTAGGACTTTAAGATGGTAAGCCTTATAATTGACAACAAAAAAATAGAAGTAGCTGAGCATACTACTATCCTTGACGCTGCATCTAAAAATCATATTTACATTCCCAATCTCTGCTATTTAAAGGACTTAAATGAAATTGGTGCCTGCAGGGTTTGCCTAGTGGAAATAGAGGGAGTAAACAGATTGGTTACAGCCTGCAACAATCCGGTGGAAGATGGTATGATTATTCACACCAATAGTCCAAAAGTCAGGGAGGCAAGGAAAACAAATGTCGAGCTTATCCTATCACAACACGATGCCAGGTGTGCTACCTGCGTCAGGTCAGGAAACTGTAGCCTGCAGACCATAGCAAACGATTTAGGAATTATAGATATACCTTTTGAAATAGAATTACCCTTTGCTCAGTGGACAGAAGGTTTTCCCCTAGTCAGGGACTATGAAAAATGTATAAAATGTATGAGATGTATACAGGTTTGCGATAAGATTCAGGACCTTCATATATGGGATTTATCCAATACAGGCTCCAGGACCAATGTTGACGTATCTCACAATCTCCGTATTGAGGAGTCGGATTGTGCCCTGTGCGGACAATGTATTACCCATTGTCCAGTTGGAGCCCTGAGGGAAAGGGACGATACAGATAGGGTATTTGATGCCTTGGCCAGGAAGGATATAATCACCATAGTCCAAATAGCGCCTGCAGTTAGGGCGGCCTGGGCAGAGGACTTGGGATTGGACAGGGAATTTGCAACAGTGAAGAGGCTGGTTGCAGCCCTTAGACAAATTGGATTTGACTATGTATTTGACACGAACTTTTCCGCTGACTTGACGATCATGGAAGAGGGAAGTGAGTTTTTAGAAAGGTTAAAGAACAAGAAAAAACATGACTGGCCCATGTTCACGTCTTGTTGCCCTGGTTGGGTTAGGTTCATGAAATCTCAATACCCCGACATGGTGGGTCAATTGTCAACAGCCAAATCACCCCAGCAGATGTTTGGTGCCATATCTAAGACCTACTATGCTCAAGTTTTAGGGGTGGATCCATCAAGAATATTTAATATTTCTATAATGCCCTGTACAGCAAAAAAATACGAAGCTGCCCTCCCCATAATGAATGATGCAGGTGCAGGACAGGACGTAGATGCTGTCTTAACTACTAGGGAAATTTCCCGAATGATTAGGTCAGAGCATATTATTCCAAAATATCTAGAGGAAGAGGAATTTGATATGCCATTGGGAGTAGGTACAGGGGCAGCGGTCATATTTGGGGTTACAGGTGGAGTCATGGAGGCAGCTCTTAGGTCGGCATACTATCTAGTAACCAAAGAAAATCCTGACCCTGATGCCTTTGAAGATGTCAGAGGAGGAGAAGGTTGGAGGGAGGCAACATTTGACCTAGCAGGGTCAAAGCTCAATGTAGCAGTGGCAAGTGGCCTAGGAAATACCAGGAAATTGATTGAGGCCATCAGAAATGGAAGGGTAAAATATGATTTTGTAGAAATAATGGCATGTCCGGGAGGCTGTGCCGGCGGCGGAGGACAGCCTATAGAAGATGGAAAAGAGTTAGCTGGAGAAAGAGGGGAAGTATTGTACGGCCTAGATAAGATAAATGACCTTCGCTTCTCCCATGAAAATCCATCTGTTTTAAAATGCTATGAGGATTTTCTGGGCAAACCCCTGTCACATCGTTCTCATAGATTGTTACACACCAATCAAAAAGACTGGTAACTAAGGAGATGTAGATAATGAAAAAGAAAATATTATTTTTATCCTTACTTCTACTGATATATGGGATTGGGGGATGCAGCAAGGTTGAAACGGTGCAAAGAGAGGAAAAAACCATCAAGTTTTGCTATCAGGATGGGACGCCTGCTTTGACAGTTGCGAAACTCTTGAAAGACAACCCAAGCCTAAGTCCCTATATGACCATAGAATATGAAATGGACAAATCGCCGGATTTATTGGTTACCAAGATATTGAAGGAGGAGGCAGACATAGCCATAGTGCCATCAAATCTTGTAGCTACGGCATACAACAAGGGGCTTCCATATAAAATTGCGGGAACTGCCACATGGGGATCATTTTATCTGACCAGTACAGATTATATAGGGGGATACAATGACCTAAGGGGAAAGGAAATATATTCCTTTGGCAAGGGGCTCACACCGGATTTAGTACTTCGCTATGTACTATCTAAAAACGGCATAGATCCAGACAAGGATGTGAATATCAATTATCTAAATGCCGCATCTGAACTTGGGCCCATGTTCCTAAGCGGAAAAACCAACCTTGCACTTTTGGCAGAACCTCTGCTTACCACAGTGATGATGAAGAAAAACGATGCCAGAATAATTCTAGACCTAAACGAGGAATGGTCCCTAGCTGCCAAGGTAGAAAACGGATTTCCTCAGGCAAGTGTCATTATAAAGAAGGAGCTGATTGAGGAGGATACGGAATTTGTAGATGAATTCCTGCTCGCCTACCAGAGCAGCAGACTGTGGGCAGTAGAAAACCTAGAGGAATTGAGCCAATATGCGGAAGAACAGGAAATCAGTGTGGCAAAAGAGACCATAGAGAAAGGTATTATCTGGAACAAGATAGATACATTTTATATTGAAGATTGTAAGGGCGAATACCAGGCCTATTATAGGGCTATCATGGACTTTGAACCAGAATTTATAGGGGGAAAAGAACCCGATGAAGGGATTTATATCCAAAGATAGGTTGCAGGCCTTGATTTCAATAGCCCTTACAATAGTTGTCCTAGCCTTTTTGTCGAGGGCAATTGACAATGAGATAATATTTCCATCCATAGGCAGCATAGGAAGGAGCATTGTAGGGATTGTAAGAGAAGCTAGTTTCCTTAAGATACTAGCCTCTTCCCTATATCGAAGTTTATTGGGCTTTATGGTATCATTGGCCCTAGCCATACTAATGGCAGGTCTATCGAGTATATATAGGCCGATAAACTATTTAATCAGGCCCCTGATTGGCTTTTTAAACTCTACGCCCATAATAGCGATTATACTCCTGGCCCTAATATGGCTAGATAATGAGCTAGTTCCCATGTTTGTAGGTTTTATCATGGTATTTCCCATACTATATGAAAGGGTCCTAAAGTCTATAGCAAATATTGACGAAAAAATGATGGAAATGGCAAGAATTTACAAGGTAGGGGAGATCCACATTATTAAAGATATCTATATGCCAAGTATTTATTTCGGACTGGTGGATATTTTGCCATCTTCTCTGGGCCTAAACCTTAAGATGGTAATATCAGGTGAGGTTTTGTCCCAACCGCAATACGCCATAGGGAGCAGGTTGCAGCTACAGAAAATTTACCTAAATACTTCTGGAGTATTCGCCTGGATTGTCATCATACTTATCCTGGCTAAGCTACTGGAATATTTAATGAGGGGGCTGGTAAGGTGGATAAGATTAGGCAAATAAACAAGAGCTTTGGGAAATTAGAGGTGCTGGTCAATATATCCATTGACTTTCCCCATGGGAAAACCACCTGCATACTAGGTCCATCTGGATGCGGTAAGACCACCCTGCTAAATATTATAAGCGGCCTTTCACGGGAAGACTCTGGGCGAGTCTATGGCTTTGATGGAGAGATAGCCTATGTATTTCAGGAGGATAGGTTAATCCCCTGGAAAAGTCTTGAGGACAATCTAAGATTTGTTCTCAGGGGAAAGATGGAAAAAAGTCAAATGGATAATTTAATAGACAAATACCTTAAGTTGGTAAACCTAGACCAATATAAGGGCTACTATCCCAGCCAGTTAAGTGGCGGTATGAGGCAGAGAATTAATATCCTAAGGGCCTTTATCTACCCCTCTAAATTGATTATAATGGATGAGCCCTTCAAGTCCCTGGATATCAATACAAAACAAACCTTAATGGATTTTTGTAAATTTCTTAGGGAAGCATATGAAAAGACCTGTATCATGGTCACCCATGATATAGATGAAGCCATCAAAATGGGACAGAGGATAGTTATATTGACAGACAAACCCAGTACCGTAAAGAAGGTTATTGAAATAGAAGAGGAAAATAATTGGATTAAACTTAGGAAGGAAATAGAGAGGGAATTTACCGCCTAGTGTAAATTCAGCTATGAAAAGGGTCGGCATTGTGCCGACCCTTTACCTACTATCTTTGATGAAGCTTTTTTCCTTCATAAATTGATTTGTATAGAGGCTATAGTAGTATCCACCGCCTTCAATTAATTCCTTGTGATTACCACTCTCCACTATCTTCCCGTCAACTATAACCAAGATCCTGTCTGCCTTTCTAATGGTAGAAAGCCTATGGGCGATGACGAAGGAAGTTCTACCATCAAGGACTTTTTGAATGGCATCCTGTATTAGCTTTTCTGTTTCGGTATCAATAGATGAGGTTGCCTCGTCCAAGACGAAAAGCCTTGGATTTCTCACTATAGCTCTGGCGAAAGAAATAAGCTGTTTCTGCCCAGTTGACAAGAGCCCCCCGCCTTCGCCAACTTCCGTATCATAGCCCTTCTCTGTTTCCATTATAAAGTCATGGGCATCGACTAGTTTTGCCGCCTCCACAATTTCCTCATCTGTAGCTTCTAGATTACCATATCGAATATTTTCCCTTATGCTGCCGCTAAACAAATGAGGTGACTGAAGTACATAACCTAGACTTTCATGGATCCAATTTTGTGGCATATCCTTATAATCTATGCCATCTATGAGGATTTCCCCCCTAGTAGGTTGGTAGAACCTACAAAAGAGATTTACAATGGTGGACTTTCCCGAACCCGTTTCTCCAACTAGGGCTATTGTTTCACCGGGATTCACCTTCAAGTTAAAGTTTTCCAGTACACTTTCTCCCGTCTTATAGGCAAAGTCTACCTTCCTGAATTCAACTGACCCCTTGATTTTGGGCCAGACATTCTTTTTGGGATTTAAGAGGTCCCCATACATTTGGACCACATCTGGTCTGTCGACTATGTCTGGGTTTTCATTTAGGAGCGAAAATACCCTTTCAGCTGATGCCTGGGCCCCCTGAAGCTCGGCAAAGATAACTGCTATTTGCCTTATGGGCTCATAAAACTGAGTCGTATAGGTAATAAATGCCATCAAGGTGCCAAATGAAATAGTCTCTAGTATGACGCTTTTCCCACCAAAATTAAGGACCAGAGCTGTTCCTACGCTACCTAAGGTCAATATAATCGGCAAATATATAGACGAGATAACTGTAGCCCTAATGGACTTATCCCTCATGGAAGAAGTAATATCTGAGAATTCACTCAGGTTAATGTCCTCCCTTACCAGGGTCTTGGTAGTCTTGGCTCCTTGTATATCCTCATTGTAGGCAGCAGTGATCTTTGAGTTAATTGTCCTCACATCCCTTTGGGCCTTTAGTATCTTTTTCTGGAAATAAAAGCTGATCAGTCCGACAAAGGGTATTACAGACAGGCTGATCAAGGCCAATCTATAGTTCAACCTTATCATGGCAATGACCACCGCAGTCATCATGGAAAAACCCCAGGCCAGATCAACTAGGGACCAGGAAATAGTCTCGGACAATCTGGCAATATCAGAGGTCATCCTTGCCATGAGCCAACCTACAGCCTTGTGATCATAGTATGAAAGAGGCAGTATTTGAAGCTTTTCAAATCCAAGCTTTCTTATATCATATGCCATTTTCATCTCTAGTTTGCCAGCCAAGACAATAAACATAAATACTGTAAAGGCCAGGAATATAACAGCTAGAAAGTAGATGATGCCAAACCTCTCCAAGCCAACTAGGCTTCCAGCTTCTATGAAATTGTCTATGGCGTACTTAGTCAAAAGGGGAAAAACAGCATCTAGTATGCCCAATAAAACCATAAAGACAGACAGTACTAGAAAATGCAATTTGTAAGGTTTCAGGTATTTAAAAAAGTTCTTCCATATATTTATTTCAATTTTTTCGTAATTAATATTTTCCTGCATATTACACCTCCTAGGAAACTATGGTTTCATCAAGGGAATTTTGAATAGTATAAACTCTCTTGTACAAGCCCTCTTTGTTTATTAACTCCTCATGGCTGCCCCTCTGAATAATTTCACCCTTATCTATTACAAGTATTAAATCTGCCTCGGCCACAGTAGATATCCTATGGGAGATAATTATTGTAGTCGACTTATTCCTTCTTCTGGCCAATGCCTTGCGAATGGATATGTCTGTTTCTGTATCTACAGCCGACAAGGAATCATCAAATATGACTATGGGACAATCGTTAATTATAGTCCTTGCAATGGCCATCCTTTGTTTTTGGCCGCCTGAAAGTGATACACCCCTTTCTCCCACCAGGGTCTCGTATCCTTCTTCAAAGGACTTTATATCCTCGTGGATAGAGGCGATTTTTGCTGCATCTATGACCTTCTTATCCTTTAGCTTGGGGTTTGCCAATCTAATATTTTCCCTGATGGTCTTAGCATATAGGAAGGGCTCTTGCAGGACCAAACCCACATTCTTCCGTATCCAGGCCTTATCGATGGATTTCAATTCAAGGCCGTCGATTTTAATTGAGCCCTGATTGTAATCATATAATCTCGGCAGCAGGTGGACCAGCGAAGACTTACCTGAGCCCGTAGGTCCAATAAGTGCAATTGTCTGCCCTACCCTTACATCAAAGGAAATATTCCAAAGGACCTTTTTGTTTTCCTCATACCAAAAGGAGACATTTTCAAATTCGATATTCCCCTTTATCTTTGGCATATCGCGGCTCTCATGCAAGACCTCTATGGGTTCAGCCAATATTTCTTCGATACGTTTTAAGGATACAAAGGCCTTTCCCATGTCAGTGAGGGTCCTGCCCATTTGCCTAACTGGCCAAACCATCATATTAATATAGCTGACGAAGGCCATGAAGGAACCCAGGGAAAGTTGCCCCCTATAGGATAAATAGGTACCATAGACAACCACTAGACCAACTTGTATCATACTCAATAAGTCCGAGGCCGACCAATAGATTGACAGGTCCTTAATCAGTTTAAAGGTCAGGTCCTGATATTCTCTATTCCTTATATCAAATTTCTCTAACTCGTGTTTCTGTCTTGAAAATGCCTTGACTACTCTCATACCTGTCAGGTTTTCCTGTAAAGTCGTAGTCATTCTTGCCTCCGCTTCATCCGATGCCTCAAAGGCCTTCTTTATCTTTGTAAAGAAAACAAAGGAGAAAAGAAATGTAATAGGTAGCACCAATATAGAGGCTAGGGCC
>JBBAEY010000053.1:0-16051 GCA_041655755.1 Tissierellaceae bacterium | reverse complement strand
GTTTAACACCGCCATCTACCTCTAAAATTATATCTGATTTCTCTTGGTCAATTATCTTTCTTAAGTCCCTAATCTTTTTACCCATGGACTCAATAAAGCTTTGACCACCAAATCCTGGATTTACCGTCATTACCAATATTAAATCTATATCGCCAAGTATATACTCCAAATTGCTAATTGCAGTCCCAGGATTTAAGGAAACCCCAGCCTTGATACCATAGGATTTAATTTGCTGAATAGTCCTATGGAGGTGAATTGTAGCCTCCTGATGGATAGTAATAATATCTGCACCTGCTTCTACAAAGTTTTCTATATATCTTTCAGGTCTATCAATCATTAGATGTACATCAAAGGGTAGCTTAGTAACCCTCCTTAATCTTTTTATAACAGGCGGCCCGAATGTAATATTTGGAACATAAATCCCATCCATTACATCTAAATGTAGGTAATCAGCACCACCTTCTTCTACCTTTTTAATTTCATTTTTTAAATCAGCAAAATCTGCTGATAGCAATGAAGGCGCAATTTTAGCCATTTAATACCTCCTAGTATTCTTTATTTCCTCTAAAAAGCTTAAATAGTTCTCGTACCTTGCTCGGTTGATAATTCCCTTCTCCACTAGTGCTTTTATTTGGCATCCTGGTTCATTGACATGCAGGCAACTATTGAATCTGCAACCCTTTCCATGGCTTTTTATCTCCCTAAAATACTCTTTAACTTGAGATTCTTCTTCTATAAAATCTAGGCTCAAGGACCCAAATCCTGGGGAATCCAAGACAAAGGAGTTTTCATCCAACCTAAGGAGTTCCACATGTCTGGTAGTATGCTTTCCACGCCTTGTCTTTTGACTGATTTTACCTGTTTCAAGCCTAAGATCCTTATTAATTATATTCAGGATAGAGGACTTCCCTACTCCAGAGGGTCCAGCGAAAACAGATATATTACCCTTTAGCTCCTTTTTAAGTTCTTCAATCCCCTCTCCAGTTTCTACACTGGTCCCTATAAGATTGTAACCTGCAGATCTATAAATATCGGAAACCCTGTCTACCTCTTTAGGGGCTAATTCCCTCTTATTTAGGCAAATCGTAATTTTAAGTCCTTCTCTTTCTACCATTACTATCAGTCTATCCAAAAGCCAAGTATTTAAAATGGGATCCTTTATACTCATGACTATAATTGCCTGGGTTATATTAGCCACCTGTGGTCGAATTAAGTGGGTTTTTCTCCTAAATATCTCTTCTATATAGCCAGACCCATCTTCTGGATTGAGTCTTATTCTCACCTTGTCACCTACCAAGGGAGTTTGATTTTCCTCCCTAAATAGGCCCCTGGCCCTGCACTCCACTATACCATCTGCCGTATTAACATAATAAAAACCCCCAACACCCTTAACAATTATACCTTCAGTCATAAAAACCCCCTATTCTTTTTTGGTAAGTGTCGTCTGGTATATATCATCATAATATATGTCAAACAAGGCACCTATCTTCCCCATTAAAGTAATTGTTACATCTCCATCACTAGCCTTATGGCCTTGGTTATAGACTACCTTCGATATACCATCCTGTATCCTAATTATTTTTATCTGTGTTTCTTCCCTGTCTTGGAAAGGCGGTATGGTAAATGTAAATGGACTATCTAAATCGTCCTCCCCTTCTCCATCTCCTTCAATTTCCTCCTCCTCGACTGGACCACTGCTGACGTAAAAATCGACGGCAGTTTTGCTTTCAAGTTCAATTCCTGCTTCATAGCTCTGCCAAAAGACTAGGTCTTTTGCAAATTCATTATTTGGCTCAAACCTTATTTCCCCTTCAACCAAGTCCAATCTCTTCAATATTCTTTTTGCTTCCTCAATATTTTTGCCAACAAGTGTCTCCATTTCAATAATTTTAATGTCCTCTCCCTGGCTTACAACAATTGTAACCCTAGTACCTGGCTCTACACTTGTGCCCCCATCAGGTTTTTGTCTGATTACTACATCTAGGGGGATTTCATCTGAATGTTCATATTCTATTTCAATTTTTAGTTCCGAATCCAATATCTGCTCTCTTGCATATCCCAAATCCCTATTTACAACATCTGGGACATCAACTAGATTTTCTCCCTCGCAAATTGTTACTTCAATGGGAAAATCCTTCTTAACTGCTGTCCCGGAATCTACAGACTGGAAGATAACTTCTCCAGGGGCAAAATTACTATCCTTTACCCTGTTCCTTACTTCAAATCTTAATCCCAAATCCTCGATAATTTCCCTAGCCACCTCTTCCTGTTCTCCAATTATACTAGGTACAAGAATATCCTCGGTTATTAAAAAATCTTTTAATTTAAAATATCCATAGAAAAAGCTACCCGCCAACAGAAAAGCTAGCAATATTCCAAGTAATACAATCTTTAATGTATTATCTTTTTTCTTCCTTCCTTTTTTGTTTTTCTTGTCCTTCATATCTATTTCATCCTCTACTTTTATTGTAGGAATTAACCTAGTGTGGGAATCTGTTTGGTCAATATCATCGAAAATCTCCTCATCTCGGTTCATTTCAATTTTCCTTAAATCTTTTAGCAGTTTATCTATATCACTATATCTATCAGCCTGTCTTTTTTGTACACATTTTAAAATGATAGTCTCTAGACCTATTGGCACACTGGCTTCCACTTCCCTTGGTGGTATGATATCCTCTTGTACGTGTTTTAGTGCCACAGTTATAGGGCTTTCACCCTCATAGGGGAGTTGCCCTGTAATCATTTCATACATCACGATTCCAAGGGAATAAATATCTGATTTGTCGTCAGTATAACCGCCTCTAGCTTGTTCGGGAGAAAAATAGTGAACAGAACCTAGTACATTTGATGTTGTGGTTACAGTAGAACTAGTCGCAGCCCTTGCAATTCCAAAATCCGTCACCTTTATTCTTTTATCTTCCGTTATCATGATATTATGTGGTTTTATGTCTCGATGAAATATATGATTCTGATGTGCATTCTGTAAGGCTTCTGCTATCTGATAAGAAAAGTTTAAGGTATCTTCTACGGATAGCCTTCCTTTTTCCTTTATTAACTCCTTTAAGGTTTTCCCTTTTATGTATTCCATTACTATATAATGAATTTGATGTCCATTATCATTTTCAACTCCAACATCGTAAATATTTACAATATTGGGGTGAGAAAGCCGTGCAGCAGCCTGTGATTCCCTTCGAAACTTCCTGACAAAGTCCTCATCATTTACATACTCGTCCTTTAAAACCTTAATTGCTACAAATCTATCTAATAGTTGACACTTGGCTTTATAAACCAAGGCCATACCTCCACCACCTATTTGTTCTATTATTTCATATCTACCGCCTAATACTTTACCTATCATTGTTTCACCTCATAGTTAAATTTAATAGCCACTACAGTAATATTATCTAAGCCACCTCTATTATTGGCTAGGTTTGCTAATCTTTCACAAGCCTTTTGAATGTCGCTTTCCTGACTAAACACCTCTACTATTTCAAAGTCTTTTAACATGTTGAAAAGCCCATCACTGCAAAGAAATAATATGTCCTCTTTTTCATAATTTCTAGCTATTAAATCCGATTCGATAATACTGCTAGATCCAACTGCCCTTGTTATCATGTTTTTTTTGGGATGGTTTACCGCCTGTTCTTTAGTTATACTACCAATCTTAATCAATTCGTTAACAAAGGAATGATCCTCTGTTAGCTGTTCAATATTTCCTCTCCTTATTAAATAGGCTCTGCTGTCCCCCACATGTCCTATAAAAACCTCGCCTTCATGTATATATGCTAGGGTTATAGTGGTACCCATCCCCTTACATTCCTCACTTTCAAGGGATTTAAGGTAAATCTTTGTATTGGCCTCCTCTATGGATTTTTTTATTAGATTGAAAATTTTCTCCCTACTGGTCAAATTCTCCTTATGGTCCGCAAAGTTAGTAGCAATTAGTTTCATGGCCATGGCACTTGCAACTTCTCCAGCATTGTGCCCTCCCATACCATCGGCTACCATATACAAGGGAAGGTTAGAATCTTTAGATACATAAAAGGCATCTTGGTTGTTTTCTCTGGTTTTACCTACATCCGATATAGCACCACTGACCATAATACCACCCCATTGAAATCCTTTATATTTATCATCCTGGGTAATAGACCTTCTCAATTGACCACATGAGGCACTGATATCTCCTCCCATTTCTTTTCTGATGGTAACTGAAATATTGTGTTTTTTAAGAGCTCTCTGGACCCTTTCTATATTTGCCCGACTTGGCCTGTCCTTTTTATACTCTTCTATTGGGTTTAAGGGAATGAGATTAACATGGCACCTTAGATCCTTCAAGATTCTTCCAAGTTCATTTATGTCTTCTTCCCTGTCGTTCACATTTTCTATCAAGGTATATTCAAAAGTTATTCTCCTCTTTGTCACTTCCCAATAATATCTGCATGCCCTTATTAATTCATCTACTGGATATTTGATAGTAATGGGCATTATTTTCTTTCTCTCTTCATTAAAAGGAGAGTGCAAAGATATAGACAAGGTAATAGGCAGCTTTTCCTTTGCCAGCTCATAGATTTTAGGTACTATTCCGCAAGTTGAGATTGTAATGCTTCTAAGGCTAATCTTGTGCCCCTTTTCATCGGATATGATACTTATAAAATCTAGAACATTGTCGTAATTATCAAGGGGTTCTCCACTACCCATTAAAACAATATTTGATATTTTAATATTTAAATCCTCTTCCATCAAATAAATCTGATTGAGCATTTCTGCCGGGCTTAGATTTCTCACTAGACCTTCCTTGGTCGACGCACAAAAAGAACAACCCATTTTGCACCCTACTTGAGTTGAAACACAGGCAGTGTAGCCATGACCATATTCCATCATCACAGACTCTATGATATTTTTGTCCCCTAGTGCAATAAGATACTTGTTGGTATTGTCCAATTTAGAGGTGAACTTCTTAAATATAGTCATTTTATTTACCATTGCCACATTGGATAATCTATCCCTTAGGTCTAATGGCAATAATTTGAAATCGGAAATATCTAGACCATTATTCCTATGAAAATAAGAGAAGATTTGCTCCCCCCTATAGGATTGTTCTCCCATGTCAATCATATAATCCTTAAGCTGTTTTAAAGTCAGACTGTTTAACTCAGGCCTAATCAAATAATCACCTCTATGTTCTCTATTATAATATTATACATAATTACTGGTCATATTTCTATCTTTCTTTAATCAATTTTGCATAAAAAAAGCCGTCTGTATTGTGGATATGGGGAAACAGCTGCAGATATCCTTCTTTTAAACTATGAGGGTTTTCAAGGTTGTCTATCTTATCCTCAAAGCCCACGAAAGAAAAGTTCTTGTTAGTATCAACAAACTCCTGTATCAAATCAATATTTTCTTCTTTGCTAATAGTACAGGTGCTATAAAGCAATATTCCCCCAGGCTTGAGATAGTCTTTTGCATTATTTAGAATATTTCTTTGGATAGAAACTAGCTTCTCTATATCTCCTTCTTTCCTCTTCCTTTTTATTTCTGGTTTTCTCCTAATAAGTCCAAAACCCGAGCAAGGTGCATCTACTAGAACATAGTCTGCCAAGTTTACAAGATCCTTATTAAACTTTTCTGCATCAGAGACATATGTTTCTATAATATCTATGCCAAGCCTTTTTGAATTGTCCTCTATGAGTTTAATCTTGTGCTTATGTATATCAAGGCTCAAAATCCTTCCCTGGTTATTCATCATTTGCGCAAGATGTGTGGATTTCCCACCTGGTGCAGAACATAAGTCTATAATGGTCGTGCCCGGTAGGGGGTCTAAAATTTGTGCTACCAAGGCACTGCTTTCATCCTGTATGGTAAAAAAACCAGCTTTGAACTCTTCCAAGGAAGTTATCCTAGTTGGGTTATCAATAATTAATATATCCCTGGCATATTTACCCTCTTGGACATTAATTCCCTTTTCAAAGAGCCTTTGCCTTAATTCATCTTTTCCTATCTTTAGATTGTTGACCCTTATATTCAGCTTTGGAGTCTCGTTATTGGCCCTAGATAGGTTCTTTGTAAACTTCAGACCATAATCCTTTATCCACCTCTTTACCAGCCATTTAGGATGAGAATATTTGACTGATAGATAGTCTACTATATTGCTTTTTTCAATGTTTTTAAATTCATCCTTATCCCTGCCTATATTTCTTAAAACTCCATTTACATATCCAATTGTTCCCCTATGTCCATGTTTTTTAGCCAGATTCACAGTTTCATTGACGGCGGCCCTGTCAGGTATGCCATCCATAAAAAGCAACTGGTAAATTCCTATTTTTAGGATCAGCTTGATTTGGGGGTGGATTTTTCCAATTTTAATCTTAGAGGCCCTTGAAATAATATCCTCCAAGTATATGTCATTTTCAATGATACCATACACCATTTCCCTAATAAGGTTTTCTTCTCTAGGGTCAGCAACTCCTCCCAAATGTTTATTAAGAGTAATATTTGAATAGCCATCCCTTTCAAAAACCTCAAAAAGTATATTAAAAACAATCTCTCTTGAATTTATAGACATAAAAACACTCCCATTATAATGAAAATAAAAGGGGTAGCTACCCCTTTATCCCTATCTTCTTCTTCTATTACTCTGTGCTAAAAGTCTCAACAACTGTCCAACAGCTACTAGGGTAGCAGCTACATAGGTAAAGGCAGCTGCACTTAAAACCTTCCTTGCCGGTCTAATATTTTCCCTGCTGATAATTCCATTTTCTAATTGTAAAAGCGCCCTGCTGCTTGCATTAAACTCTACAGGCAAGGTAACAATTTGAAAAATAACTACTGTCAAAAATAGGAGTATCCCAAGATCTAAAAAAACTGGAGAAACTAAAAACCCTATAAAGATTAGTATCCAAGCAAATCTAGATCCGATATTTGCTATTGGGGCTATATTGTTTCTCAAAATCAAGGGATAATAACCATCTGCATGCTGTATTGCGTGACCAACTTCATGGGCAGCCACACTTGCAGAGGCTATACTTGTTCCGCTATAGATAGTGTTAGATAGCCTGACAACCTTGCTTCTAGGGTCGTAATGATCAGTCAGCTTACCTCCAATATGTTCAACTCTCACATCATATAGGCCATTCTTGTCTAAAATCATCCTTGCAATTTGTCCACCTGTAAGCCCTGTCCCACTAGATACCCTTGAGTATTTATTAAATGCAGAGCTAATTTTAATTTGAGCATAGGAGGCTAAAATTAATGCAGGAAGCACAAATACAAGCCATGTATAATCCATACCCATTCCATAATATCCAGGCATTTACATTCTCCTTCCTAATTTAATCTAATACAAGCCCTACTTCAATTGTATTTCCCCGCAGATATTCCTCTACTGTCATTTTTCTTTTTCCAGGAAATTGTATTTCCTCCACTACAATTATACTATCACTGGCATATACAAATATACCTTCACTATTAACCTTTAAGATTTCTCCAATTTCACCTTTTCCAGTTTGAGCAATTATTTTTGCCTTGTGAGCTTTTACGGTTACTTCATTATACTTAAAATATGCCCAAGGCCAGGGTTTTAAACCTCTAATTAGGTTTATGATGTCCCTACCAGTTTTCTTCCAATCTATTTTTCCAAAGTCCTTGCTCAGCTTTACAGCATATGTGGATTCTTGGTGGTTTTGTGGAATTTTTATAAAATCTCCACTTGCTATTTTATCTAGGGCCCCTACTATCAATTTACCCCCAAGTTCAGATAATTTATTGTGAATAGAGATAGAGTCATCATCACTCTCTATTGGAATAGACTTCTTGAGAATTATATCCCCTGAATCCAAACCTTCTTCCATCTCCATAATAGTAACCCCTGTCTCTTTCTCTCCATTGATGATGGCCCAGTTTATTGGTGCCGCACCCCTGTATTTTGGTAGCAAGGAAGCGTGGACATTGTAGGAACCATATTTAGGGATTTCAAGTACTTGTTTTTTCAATATCTGGCCGTATGCGACTACTACTAAAAAATCTGGCCTATACTTTTCCAGCATTTCTAGACTCTGGGGGGAGTTAATTGAGTCTGGCTGAAAAACTTCAAGTCCAAACTCTAGGGCCTTCTCCTTTACTGGGGTATAAAGGACCTTCTTTCCCCTTCCCCTGGGTCTATCCTTTTGAGTTACCACCAAATCGATGGTATAGCCTTTTGAGTACAGGGCTTCAAGAGTCGGTACTGCAAAGTCGGGAGTACCCATAAAAATTATATTCATCTTACACCTCTTCATTTTCCTCTAGCTTGACTTCCTCTATCATTTTATCTATATATAATATGCCCTCTAAGTGGTCAATTTCATGACATATAGCTCTGGCTAAGAGGCCTTCGCCCTCAAGTTCTTTTCTATTACCATCTTCATCTAGGTAGCTGATTTTGACCCTCTCTGGTCTAGCAACAGTACCTGACCTTCCGGGAACTGATAAACAACCTTCTACATCCACCACATCCCCTTCCATTTCTAATATTTCAGGGTTTATAAGTTTCAATGGCCCCTGTCCTATATCTATAACTACGGCCCTTCTAAGGACGCCTATTTGTGGGGCTGCCAATCCAACGCCATCCGCTTCATTCATGGTCTCTATCATATCGTCTAGCATTACTCTTATTCTCTCCGTAATTTCAGTAATTTCCCTAGACTTCTTTCTCAAAATTGGATCGCTGTCTATTCTTATTTGTCTAAGTGCCATATATTTTCCTCCTACAATATTGAATTTGGATCTATCTGTATACTAGTCTTTACTCGATCCAGTTGCAATTTAAACTCATTATTTATACATACCCTTTTAACCAGGGACTTTAAACCTTCAAAATCTTTTTCCTCAGTCTTTATCAAAATCAACCATCGAAAATTATTGCTTATCTTTTCCAAGGGTGCCGGATATGGACCTATAAGATATTTCCCTAATTTTTCCCTAGGTATCCAGCTAATATTTTCTACTATTAAATTATATATCTCTTTAGAATACGATGCAACTTTTACCTTATCTTCACCGTATATGAGGATACTTACAAGCCTTATATGGGGCGGATATAAGAACTCCTCCCTTAATTTTATCTCCATCTCATAAAACTCTTTATAATTGTGGTCTTTAGATAGGACAATACTGTAGTGTTCAGGATTATATGTTTGAAGTATTACCTCGCCCTTATAGTCCCCTCTACCAGCCCGACCTGCCACCTGAGTTATCAACTGAAAGGTTCTCTCCGGCGAACGAAAATCTGGTAGATTCAGGGTTATATCAGCTGCTATAATCCCAACCAAGGTAACATTTTTGAAATCTAGGCCCTTAGATATCATCTGTGTGCCAATTAAGATGTCTAGCTTACCCTTCTTCATTGCTTCTAATATGTTTTCATGGCTTCCCTTTCTTGTAGTTGTATCCATATCCATCCTTGCAATCCTGGCCTGGGGGAAGAGTTCCCTAGTAACTTCCTCTACCTTTTCAGTTCCTATTCCAAAGTATTTTATATAATTGCTCTTGCATATGGGACAGATTTTTGGTGGATCCATGGCTAAACCACAGTAATGACACCTCAATTTATTAATATTTCTGTGGTAGGTCATAGAGATATCACAGTTCTGGCATTTAACAACATAGCCGCAGTTTCGGCAGGATACAAATGTAGAAAATCCCCTTCTATTTAAAAACAATATGGTTTGCCTTCCCTTTTCTAGGTTCTCCAAGATAGAATTATATAGTTTTTCACTGAAGATTGACTTGTTACCCTTATTTAACTCTTCCCTCATATCCACTAGGCTTATACTGGGTAAATCGTAGTTGTTTATCCTTTCTTTTAGCTCCAAAAGAAGATAATCCCCATGGAGGCTAGAAAAATATGTCTCAAGGGATGGAGTAGCTGAACCAACTACTAGAAAACCAGATTCAAGCTGGGCCCTTTTGCCAGCTACTTCTATTGTATTGTATTTTGGGCTTTGGCTAGATTTGTAGCTAGATTCGTGTTCCTCATCTATAATTATTAATCCAAGATTTTTAAAGGGTGCAAATACAGCTGACCTAGCCCCTATGACAATCTTGGCCCTTCCCTCCTTTATTTTCCTCCATTCATCAAACCTTTCCCCATATGACAATTTGCTGTGCAATAGGGCAACCAAGTCTCCAAATCTGCCTACAAACCTGTCTATGGTCTGGGGCGTTAAGGAAATCTCTGGAACTAGGACAATGGAATCTTTGCCCATTTTCAGCATCTCCTCTACTAATTGCAGGTATATCTCTGTCTTGCCACTGCCTGTCACCCCATGGATTAAAAATTTATTGTGCTTATCTTCTCCATAGAAAGACCTAATAATTCTATTAAAAACAGCCTTTTGCTCATCAGATAGCTGGTGTTTTAGGTAATCAGCTATTTCTTTTTTTATGGGTTGCCTTCCGACTTCTTTTTCGTATAGCTCAACTAAGCCCTTGCCTTCCAAAGATTTCACTGTGGATAATGACGTATTTACAAACCTTGAAAAATCTTTGAATGAAATATCCTTAATTTCATACAAGAATTTTATTATTTCCCTCTGCTTACTTGCCCTCTTGCCGATTTTTTTGTATATTTGCTCCAAGGGTATATTTTGACTTAATATTCTTATCCATCTCTCTGTCCTGATATCGATTGTCGTCCTAATATCTACCGAAAGTTCAATGAGACCCTTATCTTCCAGAGAATTCAAAATCTTATTTATGCCGGGAATTTTTAATTCTCCTTTTATCTTATCCAATGGTTTTCTTTTGGATTTTTCTAGATAATTTATTACAGAAATTTCTTCAGCATTTAGTCCTTTGGGTGTTTCTATCTTGTTTAGACTGACAAAAGTATTGATTTTTTTAAAGTCTCCCGGCGGTAAAACAAGCTGAAGTGCATCCATATATGAAGATAGATAATAGTCCCTCATCCAGATACCCAACTCAATCAGCTCATTTGAGATAAGGGGTTTATTGTCTAATGTTTTTTCTATACTTTTTAATTTATAGTCATCATTATAATCATCCAAAATTTTAATTACAATGGCCTGTATAAATTTATTGGCCTTGCCAAAGGGAACCACAACCCGCATACCTGTTTTTATGAGGTCGATTTGGTGGTTGTCTACCCTATAGGTAAAGGGCCTGTCTACTTGAGAAGCCTTATTATCGACGATGACTTGTACATACTTTTGCATCAGTTTAATCATTCCTTTTTCAATAAATGCCAATACTCAAAACTAAAGGTTAGATTTTAATCTAACCTTTATCTTCTAATAAATATTTTACCCTATCTAGTATAATTTTTGCAACTTGTGTTTTCTCCATCTTAGGATAATTAACTTCCCTGCCATCCCCATCGATTATGCTTATTATGTTTGTATCTGTATTAAATCCGGCCCCTTCCTTAGTAAGGTCATTGGAAACTATAAAATCGAGATTTTTCTGCCTTAGTTTTTCTATGGCGTATTCATAAACATTATCTGTCTCAGCAGCAAATCCTACCATAATTTGCTTCCCTTTCTTCCTTCCAAAATATGCAGCTATATCGGGATTTTTTACATATTCAATAAGGAGACTATCTTGGCCTTGCTTCTTCTTTATCTTCCTGCTACTGATATCCTTGGGCCTATAGTCTACCGGTGCAGCAGATTTTATTAAAACATCACAGCTATCGAAATGTTTATCAACAGCATTCAACATCTCTTCCGTCGTATTTATCCTGACTAAATCCACGCCTCTTGGGGCTTCCAAGGATGTGGGTCCGCTTATTAGGACAACCTTGGCACCTCTGTCTACAGCATTCCTAGCTATGCTGTAGCCCATTTTACCACTGGAATGATTTGTCATATATCTAACTGGATCTAGGGGTTCCATGGTGGGCCCTGCTGTAATTACAATCTTCCTATCAATCAGGTCTTTTTGGACAAAGGCCCCTAGAAGATAATCAACTATATCTGCCGGTTCAGCCATCTTGCCCTCTCCAAAATCTCCACAGGCAAGTTTACCCATTGCTGGCTGGATAAATTCATATCCTAGATCCTTCAACTTCTCCATATTTTCCCTGTATATTGGATTTTGATACATCTTTGTATTCATGGCAGGTGCAAAAATAACCTTTTTATCTGAGGCCATTACCACAGTAGTCAACAAATTATCTGCTATTCCATTGGCTATCTTGCCTATGGTATTGGCTGTTGCTGGGGCAATTAAAATGATATCGGCTTTCTGGGCCAACGAAATATGTTCCACATCGTAGTCTATAATTTCATTAAACATTTTAGTGTGAACAATATTTCCTGACATAGTTTGAAATGTTAGTGGAGTAACGAAATTCCTAGCCCCATCTGTCATAATAACCTCTACATTTGCATTTTTTTTCTTTAATCTGCTAACCAGGTCAGCAGCCTTATAGGCTGCAATACCTCCCGTAACGCCGAGTATAATTGTCTTATCTGTAAGCATATTAATTCTCCTATTTAATACTATTTGTATTTGGTCTTGTATAAGTTACCTTACCATCTAGTACCTCTTCTAAAGCTATGCTGACTGGCTTTATAGAAGAACTTTCAACAAGAGGTTGAGAACCCTTAATGATTTGCCTGGCTCTCTTAGCTGTCACCATGACCAAAGTATACCTACTATCTCCCTTTTCGGCTAATTCGTTAAATGACGGGTTTAACATATTATCTTCCTCCCTTTGCTAATACTTTTTCTTTAATACGAGATTGTCTTTTTACCCTGAGTTTTTCTGCTCTGATAATAGATTCTATATCCAATACGGCATCTTCCACAATGTCATTTACCACAAAGTAATCGTAGTTTCCAACAAAGTCCAGTTCCTTAAAGGCATTTTCAAACCTTCTATTTATATCTTCAGTTGATTCAGTGCCTCTCTTGATAATCCTATTTTTTAGTTCCTCCATAGTAGGTGGTAAAAGAAAGATAAATACGGCTTCAGAGTAGTTTTTCTTGATTTGCATGGCACCTTGCACATCTATTTCTAATAGTACAATTTCTCCTTTTTCTATCTCATCCATAACAAATTTTCTAGGAGTTCCATAGTAATTTGTGTGAACATAAGCATATTCTAAAAATTCATTGTTGCCAATCATGCTTTCGAACTTTTCCTTATCTATAAAATAATAGTTCTCTCCATCTAACTCTCCGATACGCGGCTGCCTTGTAGTTGCCGAAACGGAAAAAACGATATTGCTATTTCTATTCAATAGTTCCTTGCATACGGTTCCCTTTCCCGTGCCAGCAGGACCAGATATTATTAATAAAAATCCTTTAGACATCTTCACTAAAGCCTCCCCTATTCATGATTTTCATCTTTGATACTAAATCTATTTGCAATGGTTTCTGCCTGGGCAGGTGTTAATATGACATGCTGGCTATCGGTAACTATAACAGCCCTAGTCTTCCTTCCATAGGTTGCATCTATTAATAGTCCCCTTTCCCTAGCATCTTGGATTAACCTTTTAATTGGCGCTGATTCGGAGCTTACAATCGCAACAATCCTATTGGCTGCAACTATATTCCCATATCCTATATTAATTAATTTTATTGACATAGTTTCCTCCCCATTTACCTACTCAATGTTTTGTACTTGCTCTCTTATTTTCTCAATTTCTGACTTTATTGTGACTACATTCCTTGAAATTACCAGGTCATTTGCTTTTGAACCAATAGTATTGGCCTCTCTGTTCATTTCCTGTATCAGAAAATCCAATTTTCTTCCAACTACATCGTCCTCATCAACTATTGACCTGAATTGGCTGATATGACTCTTTAATCTAACAACTTCTTCATTAATATTACTCTTGTCTGCAAACAAGACAACTTCATACAACAATCTATTTTCATCAACTTCTACATCTTTATCCAATATCTCAGATATTCTCTCCCTTAGCCTCTCTTTGTATTCCAAAACCACAAAGGGAGTCCTGTCTTCGATTTCATTTACCATTACTTCTATGTCCTTCAGCTTAGATAACATATCCTCTTTCATAGACTTTCCCTCTATGCTTTTCATCTTTAGGATGTCATTTAGGGCATCTCCCAGTGATACATTTAGGGATTGCCATATGGTATCTTCATCTAATTCTTTTTTTTCAATCTTAACAATCTCTGGCATACTAAGGATATTAAATAATCTTATGCTGTCTTCGATTTCCAGCTCCTTTGTTAAATCTTCCAGGGTGTTTTTATAGGATTTTGCAAGGGCTATATCTACCTTAATATCTATAGCTGATTCATTAATATAGTCTATATTTATATATATGTCAATCTTTCCCCTACTGATTTTTTCCTTAACGGCTTTTTTCACTCTTTCCTCTAAATAGGAAATGTGTCTAGGCATTTTTACGCTTATATCGCTATATCTGTGATTTACACCTTTTATTTCTACCTTTAGCTTAAAAAACTCATTAGTGAATTCTCCCCTCCCAAAACCTGTCATACTTTTTAGCATTATCTTCACCTCTAACTTTCACTTTTTTAATCTTAATAGGCATTATACATTTCTTTTATCAAATAATCCACAATATGTTACAAATTATTAATCTATTGCTTAAAAAATACTTGTGTTTATTAATTTTAAATATAGTGTTATACTTTTATTGAAACAAAGAATATGGAGGAATATATATGTCTTATGATGGTATAGTAACAAAAGCAGTTGTAAAAGAACTCAGAGAAAATCTGATTGGCGGTAGAATTGACAAGGTTTACCAGCAGGAAAAAGATGAAATTCTAATTCATGTACACAATAAGGGCACTAACTATAAGCTAATTATGTCTTCAAGCAGCAACAATCCAAGGGTATATTTGACTGAATATAAAAAAACAAATCCACCAGAGCCCCCCATGTTTTGCATGCTCCTTCGCAAGCACCTCATTGGTGGTCTAGTGCTAAACATAGAACAATTTGAATTAGATAGGGTAATACTGTTAGATGTTTCAGCTTTTGATGAATTTGGCCAGCCTTCAGAAAAGAGATTAATTGTTGAAATCATGGGAAAACATAGCAATATCATATTAATAGACAAGAAGGATTTGAAGATTATCGACTCTGTAAAAAGGGTCTATGAGGATATGAGCAGAATAAGGCAAGTGTTGCCAGGGATGCACTATAGCTTTCCACCCCTCCAAAATAAGATTAATCCTTTAAATAGTCCAAGGGAAAGGTTTCTTGACTTAATAGACAGTGCAGACAAAAATCTGCCAATATTTAAGTTTTTCTATTTTAATTATATGGGGCTTAGCCCCTTAATTAGTAGAGAAATATGTTTTAATTCCAATATAGATATTTATCGAACTATTGGGAGCCTTTATGAAAAGGATATAGATGATTTATACTATGCATTTGATGACCTCATGGCAAAAATTAGGAATGAAGCCTTTAAAGCCAACTATATCTTGGACACTAGGAGTCTAGAAATAAGAGCATTTCATGTAATGGATATAAATCAATTTGGGCAAGAAAATAAGTACTTTTCTGAGTCCATCTCCCTTACCCTTAACAACTTTTATGAAAGAAAGGATATTGCCGATAGGGTTAATCAAAAATCCCAATCCATAAGGAAGGCTATTCAGGTTAGACTCGACAGAACGCTTAATAAGCTAGCAAAACAAAAAGAGGAATTAGATGAAAGTAGGGACAGGAAAAAGTATAAGGTCTATGCAGATTTAGTATCTGCAAATCTTCATAGAATCCCCAGGGGAATTGACCATGCTACCTTGGAGAATTTTTACGATGAAAACCTTACATCCCTTCGTATACCCCTAGATATAAGGCTATCCCCTGCTCAAAATGCTCAGAAATACTATAAAAGATATTCCAAACTCAAGAATGCCTATTTGCTTCTAATGAAACAAATACCGGAAACCGAATTTGAAGCTTCCTATTTGGAAAATATATTATTTAGCATTGAAAATTCTACTGAAATAGAGGAATTGGAAGAAATAAAGGAAGAATTGGTTAAGGAAAACTATATAAAAGCCAACTTAAAGAAAAAAAGAAGGGAAACTA
>JBBAEY010000052.1:0-16303 GCA_041655755.1 Tissierellaceae bacterium | reverse complement strand
AATTGCTAACATCCCACCTGCAATACCTATCTTCTCAGCTATGGCACCTGTTATATAGGGCATTAAGATACCACCTAAGCCTGCAAGGCCTAAGAGTGTTCCCATTGCCAGACTAGATTTCTTTAGTACATCTCCCACGTTAGATATGGTAGTGGGATAGATACCTGAAAGACTGAAACCAAGTCCAAAAATACAGGCAATAATAGCCCAAATATCTGTTGAAATTATAAAAAGTGTAAAAAATACCATCGTACCTATTGAGCTAATTAAAAGAATTGTCTTCTTATTTATCGTTCTTGAAATATATGCACTAAATAGCCTTCCAAATATGATTACTATCCACAAGATAGATAATACTTTTTGTGCCAAAACTGTAGTCATGATTCCTGTATCTCTTAGATATGTGACAATCCAACCATTTACAGCATATTCAACGCCAACATAAAAGAACAATATGCCACTTGATATATAAAAATCAAGGTTTTTAAGGAAGTCAAATGAAATTTTGTTTTCCCTATCTTTACTTCTGTTCTGTATTCTAATATTGCCAATATCAGTGGCTAAGAAAATTATTACCATAAACATGGCAAACATAGATACTATCCTAAGGACAAATTGCCAGCTAAGACCTTTTCCAAGGCTCCATGATGCGAAAAAGGGTGCCATAAAAGCTCCAACTGCAAAAAAGGTGTGTAAGATATTCAGTGGGCCAGGCCTACCATCACCGATCTCATTTACTAAGGTATTGCTCATATTGGTTACACTACCTCTTCCTATACCAGTTAAAAAGAAAGGTACTATCAGTAGGGCTGGTGATCTGATGATGGACATTGTAATAAAACCTATGGCAGTCATGGAAGATAAGGCCACAATTGCATTTTTTCTGCCTAAATAAACTGAAATAATACCCCCTAAAAAGCTTGCCAACAAGTTTCCAATAGACTGAAAAGATAAAAGCATACCCCCATCATCATAGCCCATATTCAAATCCATCAATATCATTGGCATTATAGCACCAATTACCAAGGCAGTTATTCCATTTATAAAAAAACCGTAAGAGCAAGCTCCAAAAATCTTTTTTTGACTTTTATCCATGTCTTTATCTCCATCTCCTATATGTTTTCTGCTTCAAAGGTTTCTCTTTATATATCAAAATAATTTATTGCATTTTCATAGCTTATTTCTCTTATCATAGAGCCCAGGAGTTCAATATCATAAGGTAATTCCCCTTCATCAGCCCAGTTACCTACAACATTGCATAGTACTCTCCTAAAATATTCATGTCTAGTATAAGATAAAAAGCTTCTGGAATCAGTTACCATGCCTACAAACCTTCTCAGGAGCCCCAAGCTAGCAAGAGATTTGATTTGTTTCTCTATGCCATCTTTTTGATCATTAAACCACCAAGCAGTTCCAAATTGTAATTTTCCAGGGATCTTTCCATCTTGAAAGTTTCCTATCATGGTAGCTATGACATCGTTGTCTTTTGAATTCAGGCTATATATAATGGTTTTGGGCAACTGATTGCTACTATTTATTTCATCTAATAGCCTGGCTAGTGGTTCTGCTATTTCCCAATCTCCTATTGAATCATATCCAGTATCCGGCCCTAAAAGCTTCATCATTTTGGAATTGTTATTCCTCAACGCTCCAATGTGTAGCTGCATAGCCCACCCTAAATCGGAATATAGGCTGGCTAAATATATCATGATTTTGGTCTTATACTTATCTGATTCAAGATTGCTTATAGCTTCTCCAGCCATAGCCTTCTGAAATATCTGATCTACCTCTTCCTCAGTAGCTTCGGCATAAAATATCCTGTCTATGCCATGGTCTGATATCCTGCAACCTTCATGATGAAAGAAATCTACCCTCTTCTTTAAAGCTTTTTTCAAATCATCATAGTTGGAAATACCGACATTGCTAACCTGTCCTAATTTATCTATCCATTCTGCAAACCCTTCATTCTGAATATTTATGCCCTTATCTGGCCTTAATGCGGGAAGAACTTTAATGTCAAAGTCTTTATCCTGTCTAATCATCTTGTGGTATTCTAATGAATCAATTGCATCATCAGTTGTACATACTACCTTCACATTCATTTTCTCTAATAATTTTCTGGTGGTGAACTCGGCAGTGCTCAACATTGCATTGGTTTTTTCCCAAATTTCGTCAGCTGTGTCTTCATTTATAATGACATCCATGTCAAAATATCTCTTCAACTCTAGGTGAGACCAGTGATATAAGGGATTCCCCAAACAATAGGGTACAGTTTTTGCCCAAGCCTTGAACTTATCGTAATCTGACCCATTCCCAGTTATTAATTCTTCATCAATCCCATTGCTTCGCATGGCACGCCATTTGTAATGGTCTCCTCCTAGCCAAATTTCTGTTATGTTTTTATAGGTTTTATTCTCTGCAATTTCCTTTGGGCTTAAATGACAATGGTAGTCAATTATTGGCATATCCCTTGCGTATTCTTCATATAGTATTTCTGCTGTCATACCTGTTAGTAAAAAGTTTTCATCCAAAAACATTCTCATTTTATACCCTCCACTTATTTGATAATTACTGTGAGTTTGAAAAATACTCTTTTTGACTAGAGTGTAACGCCAGTCTTAAAGATTGCTATCTCCCTAAAACTATTTTTTTCATTGTTTACATATGAACCATTTGCAACCTCAACCACATATTCTATAAATTCGTCTGCTAATTTATCCATAGACTTACCTTCCAGCAACTCTCCTGCATTGAAATCCATCCAATGGGGTTTTAAGTTGAATATGCGGTTATTTGTTGCAATTTTTAAAGTAGGTACAAAACTTCCAAATGGAGTTCCCCTTCCTGTGGTGAATAATACCATTTGGCAACCTGAAGCACCTAATGCTGTAGATGCTACCAAATCATTGCCTGGTGAGTATAATAAATTAAGTCCGTTTTTACTGAGGATTTCTCCATACTTCAACACATCTACTATATTAGCACTTCCACCTTTTTGAATACATCCCAATGACTTTTCTTCTAATGTACTTATACCTCCTTCCTTATTTCCTGGTGAAGGATTTTCATAGATGGGTTGATTATGTTTTAAAAAGTACTCTTTAAAATCGTTAATTAATTTGACTATATCATTAAATACTTCTGACGACTCTGCCCTGTCCATTAATATAGTTTCAGCCCCAAACATTTCAGGGACCTCAGTCAGGATTGTAGTCCCTCCATGAGAAACTAAGTAATTGGAAAGTTCTCCCAATAGAGGATTAGCAGTTATTCCAGAAAAACCATCTGAAGCTCCACATTTTAATCCAATCTTTAGCTCTGATAAGGCTAGCTCCTCTCTCACATCGTCTTTCATAGATTCGTATAGGTCCGCCAACAATAGAAGACCCTCCTGAATTTCATCGGCAACATCTTGGGTAATTAAAAATTTGGTCCTCTCTGGATCGTATTTACCTAGGGCTTTTTTAAATTCATCAATAGTATTATTTTCGCACCCCAATCCTAGAACTAATACCCCACCTGCATTTGGATGTTTAACCATATCAACCAGCAAGGTTCTTGTGTTTTTATGGTCATCTCCCAATTGAGAACAGCCAAAGTTGTGTTTATATACCTGAATATTATCAATATTTGAATAATCTATCTGATTTTTCAACTTAAACTCCCTGATTATCTCCTCAGCTACTCCATTTACACAACCAACCGTAGGTATAATCCACAGCTCATTTCTAATACCAACGCTGCCATTTTTTCTCTTATAACCTTTGAAACTAGTCGGCCCTTTTCTGCTAGCCAATCTTCTGTGATTTGGAGTATATCTATATTCTAGTTTACCAGACAAGTTTGTAGACAGGTTGTGCGTATGAATCCACTCGCCCATCTCGATGTCTTTTGTTGCCCTTCCTATAGAATTACCATACCTTAATAAATGCTCCCCTTTGTAAATGTCCTTGCATGCTATTTTATGTCCTGCTTTTACATCTTCCAATAATTCAATATGCTTGTCTCCATCAGATATAATTTGTCCCTCTTTCAAATCCTCTAGTGCAATCACAAGATTATCGATTGAATTTATCCTCAAAACATTTTTCATACTATCAGTCCTTCTAAAGAGTTTTTCAAACCCTTTTCTACTATATCCTTCAAGTAAAATAATACTTGTTCAGCTAAACCTTCAACTTCATTTAAATTCATTTCCCACAAGCTTTCAAGCCCTAAGATCTTTTCAACAATATCGCCTAGGTTCTCTTGCGATTCTTCATATTTAGTCCACAATTTATTATATAACTCTAATATGTTTGGTTCATCTGATAAATCAATCCCTTCATCGCCCCTATTCCCTCTATAAAAAAATATTAAAGCAGCAAGTGAAAACACTAACCTCCTAGGCAATTTACCCTTTCTTTTCCTATATTCAAGTATAGATGGCAATACCCTTGTCTTGTATTTACTCATTGAATTTAAAGATATGCTTAGTAATTTATGCTCTATATACGGATTTTTAAATCTCTCAATAGTCGAATCGGCAAACTCAATTAATTCCTCTTTTTTTAAATCTAAGCTTGGGATTATTTCTTCATATATTAAATCTTTAATGAAATTTCCAACAGTTTTATCTTCTATTGCTTCCCGAACCGTATTCAATCCATATAAGTAGGCAACTGGAACCATAGATGTATGGGCACCATTTAATATTCTTACCTTCCTATCCCTATACAGGGTCAAATCATCTACGAACAATATATTTAGTCCTAGCTTTTCAGCCGGAAACTCATCTTTTATTTTTCCTGGTCCTTCTATTACCCAAAGATAAAAGGCTTCCCCTTGAACTAAAAATTCGTCTTCATAACCAAGTTGCTTTTGTATTTCTTTTGCCTTCTTGGGATAACCTGGAACTATCCTATCAACCAGGGTATTATAAAATATATTGTCATTTACAATCCAGCTTTCAAATCCTTCTCCTAATTCCCATTGTTTAGATAGCATTAATACTATTTCCTTCAATGTTTGGCCATTATTTTCTATTAATTCACAGGGCAGCACCAGCAAACCCTTAGTGGGATCCCCGCCGAAAGTCTTGTATCTATGATATAAAAAAGTAGTTAATTTCCCAGGAAAAGATTCAGGTGGTCTGTCATAGATACTATCGTCCTTCCTGTACACTATTCCGGCCTCAGTAGTATTCGAAACAATAAACCTAATATCTGGATTTTCAGCAAACTTTAGGTAAAGATCAAACTCCTTATATGTATTTAGTCCATTAGCAATAGAATTGATAATTACCTTTTCCTCTTTTGCCTGCCCATTTTCTATACCGCTAAGGATTACTGTGTAGAGACCATCCTGTTCATTTAGCCTATATACCTCATCTTTATCTCTAGGTTGTATGACTAATACACTGCTATTAAATCCAGCCTCTTTATTCATCTTATCTATTATCCAATCAACAAATGCCCGCAAAAAATTCCCCTGACCAAATTGGACAACTCTTATGGGATATTCCTTGTATTCACTGTATAGATTCTTATTTAGTTTCACCCATATCAACCTTTCAGTAAATTCTATTCTTGATTTTTAGCAACTTACGACCTCGTTTCATTGTATGAAACCATAACCCACTCTGTGAACCTTTGCCTCTATTATAAGTTAAAGGAACTAGATTTGCAAGTATATTTTGAAGCTTTATATTATTTAGATTTCTTGAAATGAAAAACTACCCTAGATGACCTATGTCAACGGGTAGTGCCTTATTGAAATTGATTATTATTCCCTATATCCCAATTCTCTTGAAATCTTTTTTGCATATTTTTTCACTTCTTCTCCAAATTCTTCTACCTTATCTTTTGTGAATCTTATAGTTGGACCTGAAATACTAATAGCACCTTCGATTTCACCACGATAATTAAATACTGGGGCCCCAACACATCTAACCCCTATTTCATTTTCTTCATCGTCTTCGGCATATCCTTTCTGCCCTATCTCCTTTAGTTCTTTTCTAAAAATATTAAAATCTACAATTGTATTTGTCGTGAGCTTTACTATATCACTTTTGTCCCAAATTTCTTCCACCAATTCCTCTTCCATGTAGGCCATCATGGCCTTTCCCACAGATGTACAGTATAGGGGTGCCCTCTTTCCTATATTAGAGGCCATTCTAATGGTATTGTCAGCTTCAACCTTGTCAATATATACAATATCCGTATTATCCCTGATGACAAGATGGACTACTTCATTGAGGCTTTCCATCAATTTCTTAGTATAAATCTTAGAAGTAGACAACATATCTATATCTGCTATTGCCTTATTCCCCAATTCAAATAACTTTAAGGTCATCTTATACTTATTTGTAGTCTTATCCTGTACAACATATCCCTTGTAAATCAGGGTAGCCAAGAGTCTATGAACAGTACTTTTATGGAGATTAACCTTCTCTCCTATTTCTGTTGTGCCAAGTCCTTCTTTGTAATCCGACAGCACTTCTAATATTGATAGTGTTCTATCAACTGATTGGACTATATCAATCATGCTATTTTCCTCCCTCTTTTATTCTACTGATTATATCATAACAGATTTTAGGGATTTTATAAAACACATAAACATTGTTAATTTTTATTAAAACCCTTGCATTTATTATTGCATATTATTATAATATAAATCAAGAGGTTTCATAATGTAGTTCATGATTTCATACTATGAAACACATTGGAGGGATTTTAGTGAAAAAATGTGATATTATTCGGCAAATTGAAGAAGTTGGAATTGTAGCTGTAGTTAGGGCCGAAAACAGCGAGAGGGCAAGGGAGATTTCCTTAGCTTGTATGGAGGGTGGTATAAATTCTATTGAAATTACCTTTACTGTTCCAGGGGCACAGAGGGTAATTGAGGATCTAATTGCCGAGTTTGGCCATAGTTTGCTAGTGGGGGCCGGTACGGTCTTGGACAGTGAGACCGCTAGAATAGCGATTTTAGCTGGTGCCAAATATATCGTGAGTCCAAGTTTTGACTTAGAGACTGCTAAACTGTGCAATAGATACCAAATACCATACATGCCTGGATGCATGACTATAAAGGAGATTATAATAGCCATGGAAGCAGGCGCTGATATAATAAAGATTTTCCCTGGCAGTGCCCTTGGACCATCCTATATTTCAGCCATAAAAGGACCTCTGCCACAAGCGATTTTGATGCCTACAGGTGGGGTCAGTATAGATAATGTGGATCAATGGATTAAGAATGGCTGTATAGCTGTTGGCGTTGGCGGCAATCTAACTAAGGGTTCTAGGCAGGATATGACTAGTGCTGCAAGGGAATTCGTTTTAAAAATAAAAGAAGCTAGAAAATAAGAGTATTGGAGGTAGATTATGAAAAAGGTTGTTACTTTGGGAGAGATAATGCTTAGACTTTCTACTCCTAGATTTGAAAGATTTGTTCAATCGGACTCTTTTGATGTCGTTTATGGAGGTGGGGAGGCTAATGTTGCAGTTTCCCTTTCAAATTATGGATATGAAACACATTTTGTGTCTAAACTGCCAGACAATGAAATTGGACAGGCAGCCATAAACCACCTAAGAAGATATGGGGTAAATACTGATTATATTGTACGTGGCGGAAAAAGGATTGGTATCTACTATCTTGAATCTGGGGCATCCATGAGGCCCTCTAAGGTTATATACGATAGGGTGGATTCTTCAATTTCCCAGGCCCAAGTATCTGATTTTGATTTTGAAGAAATATTTAGGGATGCCCATTGGTTTCACTTCTCAGGAATTACCCCGGCCCTAAGCAAGAATGCAGCTATCTTGACTGAAGAAGCTCTAAAAGCAGCAAAAAAAGCGGACCTTACGGTCTCCGTTGATTTAAATTACAGGAAAAATCTATGGACACCTGAAGAGGCACAAAAAATAATGACTAATTTGATGCAGTATGTAGATGTATGTATAGGAAACGAAGAGGATGCCCACTTGACTTTAGGCTTTAAGCCTGGTGATACAGATGTGACCTCTGGCGAATTGGAGCTAGCTGGTTACAAGGATATCTTTAAGCAAATGAAGGACAAATTTGGGTTTAAATATGTCATCAGCTCCCTTAGGGAATCCTATTCCGCATCGGACAACGGTTGGTCTGCATGTGCATTTGATGGTGATGAATTCTACCACTCTCGAAAATACGATATCAGAATTGTAGATAGGGTTGGCGGTGGGGATTCCTTCGCATCAGGTGTAATCTATGGCTTGTTAGAAGGTATGAACTTTAAGGATGCCCTAGAATTTGGCGTTGCTGCTTCTGCCTTAAAACACACAATCCATGGAGATTTTAATATGATATCCATATCAGAGGTAAAAAACCTATTAGGTGGAGATGCCTCTGGTAGAGTCCAAAGATAGATAATACTTATTCATTAATTCTTCCCGAAAGAAGAGCTTCCACCAGGCTCTTTTTTCATGCAAAGATTTATCATCTGCCTTTATATCTCTTTGTTTCATCTTCTAGATTTTCAATCTTGTATTCCAAGGACAAGCTTGGATTAATATTGTATTTGTCGAGAAGCGAGTAAAGTTCCCCTATTCTTTCATCACTGGGACTCCTATGCTGATCATATTTTCCATTATTTGAATGGATATGAATGTAGGAGATGTATTCTCTTAAACTCTTAAACCAAGTTTCTAAGGGCACCTTGCCTAGATTAGCATGGCCTATATCCAAATTTATCCTTATGTTTGGCATGGCTATTGTTTCAATTAATTCTACTAGCATATCAGGCTCCTCTTCAAATATATTCTCAATTACAATGGTCCCCTTAAAATCTGGCACTTCTTCCATTATGGCCTGCCAAAATTCTTTGGCCTGGTTGTTGTTTAGTTTTTTTAAGTTGGGTTCATTTAGGTAGGGATTTATCTGACTATGAAATATTAAATAGTTGACATCCAGTTGCCTAGCTATCTTTAGGGTGTCTAAATACTTTTTGTGACTTATTTCCCTAATCATTTTATCTGGACTGGCAGGCTTTAAGTCTAGAAAGGGCCCATGAATTGCCTTTATGCCCCTAAGGTGCTTTAACTTTTCCATATACTCTATGGTCAATGACTGCCTCCTTTCCTCTGTCATATTTGGCCCGACAAAATCCTGTATTTCAAGACCCAATTCTAATTTGTTCAATTTATTTACATCTAATTCTTGGATGCTAGATATGGCATAGAGCATTTTCCTTTCCATGACTCTCTCCTTTTATATTAGTTTATCTACTTCCTGCAATAGTTCCCCTGCCCTCGATTCAAATACTAGGTCAAATTTCCCTTGTCCTTCTATTTCCTTATTGATGTAAATTCTTTTACCCTTCGTAATATCTGGCAACTGGTTTACGGGAAATACGCTTAGACTGGTACCTATTACTATGAGCAATTCTGCCCTCTCCATTTCCCCCATAGCGGCATACAGTGTCTTTTCTGGCAGGCCTTCGCCAAATAAGACTACCCCGGGCCTCAAACTACCACCGCAGCTATTGCAGGGCTTTTTTTGCAAATAGTCTTCTTTTTCTGCAGCTATATGGCATAGACTGCACCTAAAGTCATTTAAGGATCCGTGAAGCCTATATACATTTTTATTTCCCGCCAATAGATGAAAGTCATCTACATTTTGGGTCACTATGCTATTTATTAATCCCCTATCCTCCCAGTCTGCCAATATCCTATAGCCTTGGTGGGGTCTTGCCTCGGATAATACCTCAAGTCTCATCTTATAGAAGTCATAGAAGCTATCATAGTCCTCCATTAGGGTCCTTACACTTGCCAATTTCATCGGATCCAATTTACTCCATAGGCCTTCCCTTGAGCGAAAATCTGCCAGACCGCTTTCCGTTGACATGCCTGCTCCTGTCAGTATAACTGTGTAGTTAGATTTCTCTATCCAATTGGCTAACAATTCGACATCCTTATGATCCATATCTTCTCCTCCTAAATCAAACAGCTTTATTTATCCTCTCTATAGAAGCTAAGAGCCTGTTTCTATCTTCTGGCAACCTGCCCCTTATGCTAATAATATTGGTGGGATGGCTAGTGTCAAATATCATTGGAGAATTTGGTCTTAGATTTTCAATGAGGGTTTTTATTTCTACTAGCCTTTCTGCTCCATCTGCAGCTATAAATTCAGCTTCTCTTACCATATTGTCCAGGTCTGTTCCACTAAATACTGTCAAATTCATGGTAATCACCCTGTTTGTCTTAAATTCATTTATCATCTTAGCCGTTTCTCTGGCATTGGATACAGATTGCCCTTTGCCTGCAATTCCATACATGACAATGGTATCGAACATCAGCTTAGCCTCATTTAACTTTCTCGCCTGTCTAATGGCCTGAGCCACTGTATGACCTTTTTTCATTAATTTTAAAATATCGTCCCTGCCAGTTTCAAATCCAATATAAAGGAGCCTAAGTCCTTCGTCATGCAGTATTGAGAGCTCCTCTACAGTATAGCTAGTAATACTTCTTATGGAGCCATAAGAGGCTACCCTGGCACAATAAGGATAATAGTCTTTTATCATCTCTAATATTTTCCTCATTTTCTTAAACCCTATTGCCATGGGATCTGCCCCGGTTAAAAACACCTTTTCCGTGTATAGGTAGCCATTCCTCAGATTGTTCTCTATGTCTGAATATGCTACCTCCCTATATATTTCATCCTTATACATTGAGCAAAAAGAACACTTGTTGTAATTACATCCTGTTGTCACAGGCAGTAAAACCGTATTCATCTCATCTTGGGGATAGAAAACCATCTGGTTTGTATTCACTATTTCCACTTCCTTCCTTACAAAAATTCTATCAGTAATTTTCAGAAATTGCAAATATCGACTGACTAAATAATTATAAAACTAAGGTTCAATTATGTCTTTTAGGGTAATATAGTCTATATAATCGATTTGGTGGTGATATTATGTCTTTTAAAATAGTGGAGGGATATGACTATCCTGACGAAATTGTGGGTCTTTTTAGTGAATATACAGAAATGTTGGCAGAAAATGACCCTGAGTTTAGGATTTACCTAGATATTCAAAACTATGACGATGAAATCAAAGATTTAAAGAAAAAATATGGTCCACCCCATGGAAGACTCTACCTAGCACTTTATGAGAATAAACCCGTGGGATGTATAGCCTTGAGAAAGTTAGACCATAAAAACTGTGAGATGAAAAGGCTTTATGTTAGACCTGAGTATAGGGGAAGAAAAATTGGTCATGAATTGGTTCTCAAAATCATCGAAGATGCCAAGGATATGGGGTATAAATATATGCTACTGGACACTTTACCTTTCCTGGAGACCGCAATTAAAATGTATAGGGATTTGGGCTTTTACAATATACCACCCTATAACGACAGTCCCATTGACAATACAATTTTCCTGAAACTAGATTTAGACGATATAAGATCTGTATAAAACAGACGGCATAGTCCATACATCAGACTATGCCGCTTTTATATTCTGTTTATTTCTTAATAGGCTCTAACTTTGCAGTAAAATGCCTCAATATTTTTGGTTCCCAGGTAATTCGATAGCCGCTTATTTCATCTGCTCTTTTCTTTATGGCTATCAGGGCTTCGACAATTACATCTAAATGGGATTGAGTATAGACTCTCCTAGGTACCGCTAGTCTAGTAAATTCAAACTCTGATTCTATTTGCTCCCCCGTATCAGGATTATTTCCCATCATATAGGATCCAATATCTACAGACCTGATGCCTGCTTCCTTATACAATTCTACAGCCAAGGTATGACCTGGAAATTCATAGTATGGTATGTGGGGAAGTAGTTTTTTTGCATCTAAGAATACTGCGTGGCCCCCCACTGGAGATTGAAATGGTATCCCTTCCCTTTCCAGTTTGTCAGCCAGATATTCCATTTGCCCTATTCTATATTTGAGAAAGTTCAAGTCTACGCCCTCTTGCAGTCCTATGGCCATGGCCTCTAGGTCCCTACCTGACAGCCCACCATAGGAAATAAATCCTTCAAAGGGAATTGTATTTGCCTTCACTGCTTCAAAAAGTTCGCCATCATTTTTAACACCTATTAGACCACCCATGTTTATTATGGCATCTTTTTTTGCACTCATGGTAAATACGTCGGCATAGCTAAACATTTCCCTGGCAATTTCCTTTATGGACTTATCTTCATATCCCCTCTCCCTCATCTTAATGAAGTAGGCATTCTCTGCAAATCTCGCCGCATCAATATACATGGTAATTCCGTTTTCCTTGGCTATTTCAGCAGTCGCCCTGATGTTTTCTATTGATACGGGCTGACCACCAGCACTATTGTTAGTTACAGTCATGATAATTAGACCGATGTTTTCTTTTCCGTATTCCTCAATTAGCTTCTTCAATCTTTCTATGTCCATATTGCCCTTAAATGGACTATAGGACACTGTGTCTAAGGCCTCTGGCACTACGCAGTCTATTGCCCTGGCACCTGCAATCTCCACATGAGCCCTGGTGGTGTCAAAGTGCATATTGGATATAGCATATTTCCCAGGTCCCAATAAGAGGGGCATTACTACTTTCTCCGCTGCCCTGCCCTGATGTACCGGTTGAATATAGTCATAGGCAAATATATCCTTGGCAGAACTAATGAGGTTTTTGTAGCTTCTGGAACCAGAGTAGGCCTCGTCGCCCTTCATTATCCCTGACCACTGCTCAGAACTCATGGCGCCAGTTCCGCTATCAGTCAGTAAGTCGATATAAACGTCATCTGAGTCCAGTCCAAATAAATTATAACTTGCAGCCCTTATTTTTTCTTCCCTTTCTTTCCTGGTTAGAACACGTATAGGCTCCACCATTTTTATTTTGAAAGGTTCTGCAAAATACTTAGACATTATAAGTCCCTCCTTTTATATACTTACTAGATTGATACCCTATCCATGGAAATCTATCATCTTTTATGCAAATTTATATACTAGATTACTTTTCCATTAAAGGAAGTACGTAGTTAGTGCTCTCTAGATGTTTTTCTAATAAAAGGGATATTATTATTATAAAAGGTAAAGAAGCCAAAAGTCTAATGGCAGTAAATTTTATCCCTAGCATAGATGCCTCCATTATGCTCATGGGTATCATAAATAGTGATGAAGCTGTCACATATGTCATTATGGAGCTGTACTTGGCACCCTTATGATAGAGGGCATTTGCCAAGGGAAATGCTACAAAGGTTCCCCCAACAGTTGTCATTGCCAAAAGCACTGACCATACAAATCTAAGGGGACTACTTGTTTTTCCAAAGTGTTTCTCTATGGACTCTCTCTTTGCCCAAGCATCAAATAGTCCAATAAGTGCAAAAGATGGGGGCAAGATCAAGACCATGTCCTTTGCAAATATAAGGAAATTGTCCCACATTCTAATACCTAAATCAAATGAACTAATCTTTGATATTAAAGATATAGCTAAAAATCCTAGAAAAATCAAATAATCTCTTTTTGCCTTTCTTTTCTTTTCCATTTTCTTTTTTTCCATACCCTTATTTTTCATGTCCTTTTCCATTATATCAGCACCTCCCCGTACAATATACCTGTTATTATGGCTATTAGTGCAGCTATTGTTATCCCACCAATGTTCCTTAATATGGTTGCCTTTCTTCCAAAGTACTCCTTTTCTACAGGATATGTTACTAGCCCTACCAACATCAGCGAGGTGACAAATCCCGATACTACCATATATGGGACTCCCTTATTAATCAAAATTTTTGCCAATGGATATGCAATAAAACCTGGCATTATGGTTATTGAACCAATAGTTATACTAGACAAAAGTCCTAGTATCATGTTGTCTTGAGCCAAATATGTGACTATAAAGTTCTCCGACAACAATAAAACCAAAGAAATGATAATTAATAACTTTAGATAGTTTGGAAGAATATTCATAAACTTGTTCTTCCCAATCTTTAAACCCTTCATAGTTTTCTCCTTATTTACAATAAAGGAAACTATAATGGTGATTACTGACACTACATATAAAGACTTCATATAATCCCTCCTATTTTTTTGATATGATATATGAATAAATAATCACATTAAGAATATACTACATAGGAGAAAAAAATTCAAGTACCGTCACCAAAGTTTAAATATTCTTTTAATTCTTAAATTTTATGGTTATAATGAATTATAGCTACTAGAAAAAAATATAAAAAAAATCTAGGGACGGTACTTGACTTTTCATTTGTATTGGATTATAATTTCTTTTGGAGGATGTGAATTAAATTGGCAAGGGTTGCACGAGTCAAAAATGAATATGGAGTTTACTATATTAGCCAACTGGGTGCTGCTGAAAGAAATTTATTTTCTACCGATGAGGATAGGGATAAATTTTTATCTATTTTGGCCCTATCAAAGGAGGTAAACGGCTTTAAGCTTTATGCTTATTGCCTTATAAATTCCAATGAATACCATTTAATTATTGGCTCCAACGGTTCAGATATTTCCCAAATCATGAAGGGCGTCAATATTAGTTATGCCATGTATGTCAATTATCCCGATTCAATTTTCAAGGATAGGTACAAGAGCATATTGATTAGGGATAAAAACCAGCTCCTGAAAACCTTGGACCATATACATGGGAGGGCAGGCGAAGAGAATAACGTATACAATAGCTACTGTTATTTTGACAATATCATTTCTATAGAGGGATTGCTTGATGAAGTAGATTTGATGTCATTGGATGAGGAGGACGATTGTTTGGTCCACAGGACTGAAGGCCGCCAATGTATCAGGTCTATGGAAGAAGCTATGGAAAAGTTAAGTGAAATAGCCCACTGCAAGCACCTGTCTGTAGATCAGCTACTAATTAATAGGCCCTCTAGAAATACACTTATCAAGCAATTTAGGAGGGAATCTACCTTATCCCTTAAGGAATTGGGACAATTGTTTGGAAATTTATCTGAATCGACCATTAGCAAAATATTAAAACAATAATGAGGAGGAAAACCATGGCTTTAGATTTAAGTATTAGTTTTGCAGGTAAGGACAAAAACAAATTAGATAAGGATACTATATATGATATATTGATTATAGGTGGAGGGCCTGCTGGCCTAAATGCAGCCCTATACTCTAAGAGGAAGGGCCATAATATAGGTATAATAACAAAAAATGTCGGCGGTCAAGTAATCGATACATCTCTAGTGGAGAACTACCTAGGTTACTCATCCATTAGCGGTGAAAACTTAATGAAGCAATTTGAAAATCATGTAAAGGAATTGGGCCTGCCAATCCTAGAGGGTCCGTCAGTAAAATCCCTAAGGTTGGCTGAGGATTCCATTACTAAGGAAATAGTATTGGACGACGACTCAGTCTATAGGGCCAAATCTGTCATCATAGCAACAGGAAGCAAGCCCAAAAAACTTGCCGTCCAAGGTGAAGACCAGTTTGCAGGCAATGGTGTTGCCTATTGTGCTATATGTGATGGTCCCCTTTTCGCTGGACTGGATATAGTGGTTGCAGGTGGTGGAAACTCCGCCATAGAGGCTGCCATAGATCTAGCCAAGATAGCGTCTAAGGTAACAGTTGTCCATAGGAGTCAGCTAAGGGCAGATAAAATCCTAGTGGATAGGATAAATCAACTAGACAATGTAGAAATAAAGTTAAATACCCAAATACTAAGGGTCTTAGGAGACAGAAGTGTAAATGCAATAGAAGTCCTAGATAAATCAAAGGAAAATGAATATAGGATTGAAACTAGGGGGGTATTTGTGGAAATAGGTTATTTGCCAACCAATGAGCCCTTTAAAAACCTATTAAAACTAAATGAAAAAGAGGAAATACAAGTCGACAAATATGGGGAAACAAGTGTCAAGGGTATATTCGCAGCTGGAGATACTACAGATACGCCCTATAAACAAATAATTATTTCTGCCGCTGATGGAGCAAAGTGTGCTTTGTCTGCTAACGAATATTTAAATAAATTATAAGAAAATTTGAGGAGGAGTAAAATGTCATTTTTAAACGATGAAGTAAAAGGTCAGTTAAAGGATATCTTTGGAAAGATGAAGGACGAAGTTACCCTAGCACTATTCACCAAGGAGGGTCCATGTGAGACTTGTCCTGAAACAAAATCCTATTTAGAGGAAGTTGTATCTACTACAGAAAAATTAAGTCTATTGGAGTATGACCTCAATACAGATAAGGAACTAGCTGAAAAATACGAGGTAAGCCGTGTACCAAGCGTTGTGGTACTAGATAAAAATAACGACTATAGGGGTATCAAATTTGTTGGTATACCTGCTGGCCATGAAATTAATTCCCTAGTAAATACTGTACTTTCAGTAT
>JBBAEY010000051.1:0-16880 GCA_041655755.1 Tissierellaceae bacterium | reverse complement strand
TCCCCCTGGGCCTTCCACCTTAACCCTAGGTTCGACTACATCTTTAACAGGTGTAATCCTAACACTTTCACCAGGTTTTGCAATCTCAACGTCTACCGATGCAAGGTGCTCATCTTCTCTTATTAACTTTAGCAATTCTTCTTTGTTAACGAAAAGCACCCCGTTTTCAATTTTGGTTTCTGAACCAAATTGTACATCTTTAATTAGCACATGGCCTAATTCCAGACGCATAAATTCACCTCCTCTTATTTTAACAAGTACCTATATCTTAATTCTGGATACCAGAACTAAAATCTAATTAATAGTATTTCTTAATCATCTCTTCCACAGTTGAAGCTGTTGCTCCATCTGCAACTACCCCATCAATTCTTTCCCCACCCTTGTATATGGCTATGACTGGCAAGCCCAATACTTTTTGGCTGATGGCCAATCTTCTAGCTTGTGTAACATCTAAAGATGCGAATTTAATCTTGTCTCCATATTTTTCGCTATAGCCTTCAACATGGGGCATCAAGGCCTTGCAAGGTTCACATGTAGGTCCCCAAAAATCTACAAGAACATATCCCTCTGCTTCTAGTACTTCAGCCTCAAAATTTTCTTTGTTGAGCTCTAACATATAGTATACCTCCTAGTTTTATTTTCTAAGCAGCCTACGCCTCAAATGTTTCGCTTATATATTTCTCCGCCTGGTCTGCTGCAATGGCACCATCTGCAGTGGCTGTAACCACTTGCCTAAGGGATTTTACCCTATTGTCCCCTGCTGCAAATACCCCAGCTATATTAGTTTTCATGTTTTCATCTGTTTTAATGTATCCATTTTCCATCTCTACGAGCCCTGTAAACAAGCTAGTTGCAGGATCTAATCCTATGAATACAAAGACTCCAAATGTTCCATCATCTTCGTCTGCGAGGATTTCTCTTTCTTCGCCAGTTTTTACATTTTTAACTACCATGGATTCCAATAGGCCGTCGCCCTTTAATTCTGTTACCACACTGTCCCACATAAAGGCCATCTTTTCATTTTTGAAAGCTTTTTCCTGTATGGACTTTGCAGCCCTTAGTTCGTCTCTCCTGTGTATTACAGTGACCTTTCTAGCAAACTTTGTCAGATACATACCTTCTTCTACTGCTGTATCTCCGCCTCCAACCACATATACCTCTAGGTCTTCAAAGAATGCAGCGTCACATGTTGCACAGTAGGAAACCCCTCTACCGGTTAGGTCTTTCTCTCCAGGACATCCTATTGGCCTTGGAACAGCTCCCGTTGCTATGACAACTGTTTTTGCCTGATATTCATCATTGGCTCCCCTTAAAATCTTTATCTTGCCCTCAAGCTCGACAGACTTAATTTCATCTATTACTCTTTTAGCACCGAATTCATCTACTTGTTCCACCATTCTAGCAACAAGAGATGGGCCGCTGGCATTTTGAATTGAACCGGGGTAATTGGCAACTTCATCTGTACTTGCTATCTGACCGCCTTCCCCTTCTTTTTCAATAATCAAGGTATTTAGCCTTGCCCTAGATGCATAGAGCCCCGCTGCCAAACCTGCAGGTCCTGCGCCTATAATGACTACATCATAAACCATTTGCCTATCTTCCTCCTTTAAAAATGTATTATATACCCTTCTATCTATACCCAATTATTTCTATAGTATTCTCATAAGGGCTTTTTATTTCCTAAAAATAAGATTACTTTTCCAAGTTAATCCATATTCATACTAATTTAATTATGCCCTAAATCCCTACAAAAATCAAATATTTGTAGTCATTCTTTTATTGGAATAAAAAAAACAGAATAAATAGGTCTAGGCCCATTTACTCTGTCTTTAACCTGAGAGATTCTCCTATTCTATAGGATTGCTCCTTCGGTGCTTCGCTCTCCAGAGTTCTGTCACAATGCGGTCCTTTTGCCTGAGAGTTTCACAGGAAATCGGCAATTCCCTACTTACCCCTTCGGCGCTATAAAATAGTCTCTTCCGCATTATTCATCCAGACAATATTGTCATTAATTTAACACTCTAGGGATATTATATTACATTAGGGAAAAATATACAAGTGGTAAAATAAATATTTTTAAAATTTATTTAGGGCTGTCTAGGACATACATTGCAATGTTTGAGGAGTGGTCTGCCATCCTCTCTAGATTGGATATGGCATCTAAAAATATTATACCTGACCCGGTCATACATTGTCCTTTATTTAACCTATCTATGTGGTTGGATCTATTTTGTCTTTCCAGTCTATCGACTTGGTCCTCAAGCTCTAATACTTCTTTACTTAATGTCTTATCATTTTCATCAAATGCCTTCATGGCTTTTATGAGTGCCTCGTGAACCTTGCCAAATATCTCATTTAATTCTTCAACTGCCTGCCCTGTAAAAGGATAGTCATTGTCTATTCTTTCCTCAGCTAATTCAACGATGTTTTCTGCGTGGTCCCCTACTCTTTCGATGTCATTTATAATATTGAAGTAAATATTCACTTCACCATGCTCTCCATCGGATAAGGGTGCATTGGACAGACTTACTAGGTAGTCTGTAATCTCCCTTTCCAGTTTGTTGATGGTCTGTTCTTGTTCCAGGACAAATTCTATCTCCTTGAATTTGCCTTCTATGAGGGCGATTTTAGACCTTTCAAGGTTTTCTTCGACCAGTTCACCCATCCTAATAATCTCCATCTTTACAAGCCCCAAAGCAATTGGAGGGCTTTCAATAATCCTAGTATCCAAGAACTTGGCCGCCTGTCTCTCAATTTCATCATCTCCCGGAACTATGGCATTTGCAGCCCTTACCAGTAGATTTGCAAAGGGCAATTGAATGAGTACATTGATTATATTGAACAAGGAGTGGGCATTGGCTATTTGCCTCTGCACATCACCTGGAGATAGTTTCACCACCAGTATTTCTATAATATTTCTTAAAACAAACATGAATATTAGTGTACCAATCAAATTAAATAAAAAGTGTATTATTGCTGCCCTTTTGGCCGTCTTATTTGCCCCCACTGATGATATTAGGGCCGTTGTCGTAGTTCCTATGTTCTCACCAAATAGGATGGGAAAGGCAATATTCATGTCTATAAGACCCTGGCCTGCAAAGGCCTGCAATAGCCCTATAGAGGCACTACTGCTTTGGACTATGGTTGTAAGGCCCAAGCCTACCAGCATACCCAAAAAAGGATTTCTAAGGCTCAGGATAATCCTGTTAAATATAGGCATGTTTGACAAGGGGCTGAGTCCTGTCCCCATCATATCCATGCCTATAAATAGTATACCAAAACCGATTAGGACTTCAGCCAGGTTTTTTGCCTTTTTCTTGGAGGCTGCAATCCAGATACCTACCCCAATGGTAACTGCCAAGGGGGCATAGTCAGTCAGTTTAAAGGCTATTAGCTGGGCTGTCACTGTAGTACCTATATTGGCCCCCATTATGACTCCTACAGCCTGATATAGGGACATCAAACCTGCATTTACAAAGCCAACTACCATTACTGTAGTTGCAGAACTGCTTTGTATAACCATGGTTACCAAGCCACCTATTATAACGCCAACCAATCTGTTATTTGTAAGTACGCCTATTATCTTTTTCAACTTATCTCCTGCGACTTTTTGCAGACCCGTTCCCATTAAATTCATTCCGTATAGGAATAATCCAAGTCCTCCGAGCACTGGCAGTGCTATATTCATATTTTTCCTCCTAGTAATTAGCTATTTTATATCTGGAAAATCCAATTGCCTAAGGGCCTCAAACAAGATAATATTAACTGAATTGGCGAGGTTTAAGGATCTGGCTATATTCTCCCTCATGGGGATCCTTATGCTCTTATTAAAATTTCCCTCTAAAATTTCACTTGCCAGGCCCTTGGTTTCCTTGCCAAAAACTATAAAGTCCCCATTCTTGTATTTGACCTCTGTATACCTGTGTTTTGATTTTGTCGTTGCATAGTAAAATTCCCTATCCGGATATTTATTTAACACTTCAAAAAAACTATCGTAGTAATGAATCTCTACTAGATTCCAATAGTCCAACCCTGCCCTCTTTAGCTGTTTGTCATCTACTGAAAATCCAAGGGGCCTAACCAAGTGAAGAATTGCCCCTGTCAAGGCACAGGTCCTAGCTATGTTTCCAGTATTTGATGGTATCTCTGGCTCCACAAGAACTATATTTAGCGGCATCTGCCCATCTCCTATCCTAGTACAAATCTTTCTATAGCCTTTGCTACTCCATCATTGTCATTGCTATCTGTTATATAGTCCGATATCTCCTTTAAGATATTTTCTCCATTTCCCATGGATACCCTTAGACCTGCAAATTCAAACATGGACATGTCATTTTCACTATCACCTATGGCCATGATTTCTTCAGCCCCTACCCCTAATATTTGACTGAGTTCCCTTAGGGCATGACCTTTTGATACATTTGAAACCATGGCCTCTATATTATTTGGCCAAGAACTGGATGTACCGAGCCCCGAAAGCTTATCTAGCTCCTGTCTCAATCCCCTCAACTTATCCTTGTCCTCATCAATAAATAAAAACTTGTAGACATTTAAATCTTCGCTAGCCACTAATTCTCCAATATTGTCAAAGATATGCATATCTATATTAGACATTCCATTGCCTTCGTTGTAGAATTTAAAGACCTCATCAACCTTTGTATGGGAATAAAATTTTGATTCGTCATAGAAATGGTAGTAAACATCCCTCTCCCTTGCCATATCTACTACCTCTTTCACCAGTTTTCTATCTATTGACCTTTTGAAAATAGGCTTTGAATTTTCATCAACTAAAATAGCACCATTACAGGCGATTATGTGGTTGTTTAAATTCAGGGACAAGGCATAGGATTGGGCTGATTTTAGCATTCTTCCTGTGGATAAAACCACATGTACTCCCAAAGATCTAGCCCTTTCTATGGCCTCCTTGGTCCTTTCAGTAACCATATTTACACTGTTTAATAGTGTGCCATCCATGTCTATGGCTATTATTTTATATTTCATTTACCTCACCTCTCAATTACATAATATAACATATATTTTGGAAAAAGAAAAAGCAAAAAAATTTGCTTTTATCTTCTTCATATATTAATTGGGGTAATGGAAAGGCTATTGGTATATTTATTCCTATCTATGGCTACCTCTAGATTATAGACGAATTCAATATTGCCCTTTGTTATTACCTCTTCAGGTCTCCCCTTATCGACTATTTTCCCACTGCTCAACATGAATATCTCGTCAGAATAAATTGTAGCCAGGTTTATATCGTGTATGGCTATTATTATAGTGGTCCCCTTCTCCTTATTTAAATTTCTCAATAGGTTCAGTACTTCTATTTGATGATTCAAATCCAAATGTGCAGTGGGCTCATCTAATAGTATTATTGAGGGATTTTGAGCTAGGGCCTTGGCTATGATAACTCTCTGTCTCTCGCCTCCGGAAATCTCAGTTACAATCTTGTCCTTTAAATGGAGTGTGTTTGTATCCTCCATGGCCCTGTGAGCTATCCTAAGGTCCTCTTCATCTTCCCTTTGAAATCTTTTCTTGTGGGGGTACCTGCCCATTAATACTATGTCCTCTACGGTAAATTCATAGTTTATTATTGTATTTTGCGGGACTAGGGCAATTTTTCTAGCCAATTCCTTCCTCTTGTAGCTATTAATATCCTGACCCTCTAAGAATATTTTCCCCTTCCAGGGCCTATATATATTGCTTAAAAGCTTAATGATAGTAGACTTGCCCGAGCCATTAGGTCCGATTAGGCTCACTAAACTAGCCCTATTAATCATAAAGGACAGGTCGTCAATGACCTTTTCGCTTCTATAACCAAATTGTAAATCTTTCACGTCGATTACAGACATACTTTCCCTCCTCTCTAGGCTTGTTTTCTACTAGCCCTTAGTAGGTACAGGAAGAATGGCCCCCCGAATAGGGCAGTAATTATACCTACTGGTAGTTCCATTGGGGAGATTACAGTCCTAGCTACCAGATCTGCTGATATCATGAATATCCCACCTACCAGGGCAGATGCAGGTAATAGAATCTTGTGATCCGCCCCTAGGACAAGCCTTACCATATGGGGTATTATAAGCCCTACAAATCCAATTATTCCCGATATAGAAACGGACATGGACACCATAAAGGTCCCCAGAATTAGTATATAGGTCTTGACCCTTTCCACATCCACACCCAGACTCTGGGCAGATTCCTCACCAGTAAGCAAAATGTTTAGGTCCTTGACAAAGAAATTCATCAGCACCATAGAAATAATCGATGGTATGGATATGCTTACCAAGGGCTTCCAGCCCTTACCTGCCAGTGTACCCATGGTCCAGTAAACGATTTTGGCAAGATCCTTGCTGTTCATCACCATAAATAGGGACATGATAGCAGTCAAAAATTGACCTGTAGCTATGCCTGACAAGAGCAGGGTCGTAGTGGGTATCTTGTGGTTAAACCTTGCCATATTGACAACCAAAAAAACCGCTGCCAGAGCACCAATAAATGCAAATATGGATATGGAAGAAATATTTAAAATGGAAATATTTATCCCAAAGACAATGGCAATTGTTGCTCCAAAGGCAGCCCCCGATGAAATACCAATTACATATGGGTCAGCCATGGGGTTCTTAAACAAACCCTGGAATGCGGCACCAGCCATTGAAAGGCTGGCACCTACCAATACTCCTAGCAAAACCCTTGGAAGCCTAATAGTCCAAATAATAGCCTCATAGGAATCAGGTAAATCTTCGATTTCAATATGCTTATTTATTATGGGCATTTTTGATAGTACTATTCTTAGTACGTCAAGTGGCCTTATGTTTGCTGTCCCTATTACTGAGAAAAATCCAATTGACAGGACCAAGACAAGGGACAGGACCAGGATTATTAATCCATATCTCTTTTTATTAATTTTCAATTTAATCCCATCTTTACTCAAATAATTGTGGATATATGGCCCTAGCAACTATTTCCAAGGCCTCAGCAATCCTAGGTCCAGGCCGAGATACTAGATTGGCATCGTCGCCATAAAATAGATGTACCCTATTGTTTTTCACTGCTGTAATGACCTGGTAGCCTGGCCTGGACTTGATGGCTTCCACTGTTTTGTCCTCCATGTCGTGGGCTGATAGATAAACCTCTGGATCCCTCTCAATTAACTGCTCTAAGTCGTACTGGGGATAGGCCCCATCAGCGTCGTCAGCTATATTAGCAGCACCGGAAAGGTTTATTAGTTCGTCCATAAATGAGCCTTTTCCCGCCCCCATCAAGGGATCATGCCATATTTCATAAAAAACCCTTACTTCTTCCTCATCCTTTACCAATTGAACTATGGCATCTCTTTTGGCCATTATACTCTCCTTCAATTCCTCTGCCTCTGTGGTCCTACCAGTTGCCCTTCCGATGGTTTCAATATCGTGGATTATCTCATCTACAGATTCAGATCGAAACCCTAGGACCCTTATACCTGCATCTCTCATTATCCTATTTTCATCTTCATTGCCATAGCCATATATCAAAACTAGATCTGGGTTTAGTTCTATTATTCTTTCCAAATTGTTTCCGTTGAGGTCCCCAATTATCTCCTTGCTTTTGGCCTCCTCCGGATAATCACAGTAGGAGCTGACACCTATGACCCTATCACCTAGACCCAGGGCAAATAGGGTTTCTGTATTGCTAGGGGCTAAGGAAACTATTTTCATAGGTTCTTTTTCGATCGTCTCCTTATTTCCAAAGATGTCCTCAATCTCTATAGGAAAATTCTTATCCTCATCTATTGGCTGAACTTCACCTGATTTAATATCTTCAATTTTAGTTTCATTTTCCAATCCGCTCTTGCCAGTACAGGCAACTGATGAGAGCAAAATCATTAACAGTAGAAAAAATACCAATCCTCTAAACTTTCTCATTTCCTTCCTCCTATTCTCTTGTTTTTGGGCTAAAATGAACCCAAACCTCCAGTCAAACAATAAAAAAACTTATGCCTATAAAGGATAAGTTTTATTTTCTCTCATCCCTCCCTCCGAGGCTTAAATATAGGCAGGTATCCTGACTCATGGTTCATCCTAATCCCAGCGCCTTCCCAGTTTCCCAGTGGCAAATAGCTGGTTTCGTACCCATTTACAGTAGCGGGGGCTGTAGTGGTATTTCACCACTTTCCCTATTAAGCTGCATCTATCGACACAGCACCTATAAAGCTATTAATTTGTAGTCAAGGGAGCCTAATATTTTAGCTCCTCAAGCCTATTTATATTTTATCAGATTGAAGATTAAATTTCAATGCCTTTTAGTCCTTATTCCATTTCCTTGCATATCCTCCATTGTTCCCTTGCCATGCTGTCAAGAGCGGGGTTTAACCTAGTGGAGGTAAGATTTAAACAGGTATTAAACCAGGGCAGGGCAGTATCTTTTTCCCCTATCCTCCTGGACAATTCTCCGATTAAATAGGATAGTTTGCTTTCATCCATATTTGTACCGCTTAGGGACTCTGTATTGTAGGCGTCGATAAACTTGTCCCTGGCCAGGGTCAAAAATCTTTTTTCCTCTGGCTTATTGTCCTCTAACCTGTATAACCATCCAATATTTAAACATGTATTTCCTAACTCAAGCTTTGTACATTCCAATTGCATTCCAATTACCAGAGCCAACTTATATGTTTCAATTGCCTCCATATTGGTCCTGACACCACCAAAATCTCTAGGATTCCATCTAGAAGATATATTATCTATAACAATCCCTATCTGGTCTCCCTTAATCTGATCAAATTTGCTTTCCCAAGAAGAATAGCCACAATTTGGACAGACGAAAATATTATATTTTATTGGATTTTCAGTAGTATAATGATTTAGAAAATCCTCATCTCTTTTTTTTATTCTCAACCTTGATGACCTTATTTTTTTGGTGGTAAATACATGTTTACATACTGGACACTCCACATTTTTGTCAAACAACTCATCTAACTCGCTCATTTCTTCCTCCTTAGGTAATCTTATTCCGGTCCAATTTTATATATGTGGTTTCTTTTCCTGTAGTGGTCCTTTGTTATTAATTCTTTTGACATTTCCTCGCCATCTTTTAGTATGGATTTATAGGTAACTACCCTATAGCCTATTCTTCCCTTTTGAATATCTACCCTTTCATTGGGCTCCAAGGACATATCAAATAAAATCTCTGTATCTGGCCTAATAACTTCAACTATCTGAGCTGTGATTTTAACCCCATAATCCCTAGCATCCTTGTCTCCATACACGTAAATATTTAATTTGTCACCTACAAGCTCTGCATAGGTAAGAATCGGAAAATCAAAATCATTTCTAAATTTCAGGTCCAGGTATCCATAGGCCACTGCTGCATCCTGGCCATAAGGCACATAGCTTGCAGGAATTGAATGGGGATGCCTTTCCAATATAGTTAAATCTGAGAGAAGCAGTGCATTGTACATGGTGGTGGAGGTCTGACATACGCCACCCCCAAGTCCTGGGGTCAATTCCCCCCCAATTATGACATTGGCCTCCTTGTATCCCGACTCAATAGACCTTGGTCCTGTAGTATTATTATAGGAAAATTCTTCCCCCGGTAAAACTAAATAATTGCTGATTGCCTGTGCAGACAGGCTAATGTTTTCTATTCTACTATTACTACTACCCTTAAAGGATGTAGAATACTCACCTATGACGCCATTTATTCTAGACAAATAGGCTTTTGTAAGCCTAGTCTTAAGATTTTCCACTGGTATGCTTATATCTTCCAGCAGGTATATATTATCAGAAATCTTGAGGGTTAATTCATCCTCAAGCACCCTTATACCAAGTTCTTCATCGCTAATGACAATTTCTCCATCCGAAATATATATATGGGCATCTAGGGGATTTCTATTTATTTCCTTGGCTATATGGCTAACTATTTCATTTATCTTATCTACATTATAGTAGGATTTCAAGGAGATATTTACCCCTTTCCTAGCCCTCCTTATGGTCCTGATCCTGTGAATATAGCTTCCTTCCCTGCCTACTCCAAAGGCCTCTCCTAGGGCCTTGGCATAATCATAGGTAAAATCCAAATCCCTTAATTCCAATTCATAAATCCAGTCATCATAGAGTAAATCCATGTGTTTCCCTTCTAGCTTGGCTTCTTTTTTATCCCTCAAATATTCTAGGGCTTGTTCCACTGTCTTGTTTCCTAGATCGTAGCCGTCAATTTTCACGCCTCTGTAAATAAAGTCAGTATCCAGTATATTTTTAAAAACATAAAATCCCATACCAAGACCCATAGCAATTACTAACAGGGCCACTGATATAGCCAAGACTATTTTTCCTCTCATAGTGGCCTCCAAGCCGGGATTGATTACCCTATTCCCAATAGACTTTGATCGTATCCCCTTCCCTCAATTCCTCCATGTATTCTGCCTCTCTCCCATTGATTTCAAGCACTAGCTTCCCCTTTAATGTAGTTAAATCAAAATCTATATGGTCAAATATATCGACAAAAATAAACTTTTCTTTGCTATAATATATTTCTGTCTCTTCATTGTTTATGACTAGTTTTATTGACTTTTTCCCGTCCTTTTTAGCACTGTCCCTCATAGGCTTCTTTATTATATCTCCATTAAGCAATTCATAGTCAGGTGCTTGCACCTTTCCATTGACTAGATAATCTCCTGTACTGGCCTCTCCTTCCACTTCTATAGCTAAATCTTCTAGTCTTCTTATCTCATCTAATTCTATATAGGACTCCTGCTCCAGTAGATTATTATGCCTAACTATATGTCCATTTATTTTAATTTGCCTGATTAGTTCAATCTTTTCCCCTTGGAAGAATACATGTCTTTTGACGTCTACTAAATCATATAGGCTTGGAGCCTGCATAGGTGGTACTTCACCAGGCACTATCTCTATATCTGCCCTATCCGTGAGCTTGGTCTTGATATTAGCTATTTCTCCGTTAACCAGTATCTGAGGATAGCCTCCCATTTTTCCCTTCACTAGGCGTCTTTTCCCATTTATATAATAAACAAAATCAGGAGATCTGCTGGGTAAGAGGTTTTTAGGGTCGTATCCAGTCAGAACTAGGACATCTGATATCTTAATGTCATCTGTATTAAATATTCGTACCTCTTCCCCGTTGAATTTTACCCTTATAAAGTTCCTGTATTTTTCTTCAGTAGCCTCTAGGGCAATGCCTACAGGGGTTATCATATCCGGGCCACCTAGCCCTTCCAGCCCAAGGACTGTATCCAATATGGATAAATCTCTGATGGCTACCCTGTCCCTTGGCAGTTCCAGCTTGTCTGCAATCATTTCCTTCAGCATGGGCATCTGGCTGCTTCCGCCTATTAAAAATACTGCATTAGGTGCCTTGCCATTAAATTCAATTATCCTATCCTTTATCTCACTGGCTATCTTTTCAACTACATCTATAATCGAATCTACTATCTCCTTCCTAGTCAAGCTGTGAGCTATACCCACTACATCCGTAAATTCGTGCTGGTCCTTCTTACTTAGACCTATCTTTAATCTTTCACTGCTATTAAAATCCAATAGGTATTCTTTTGCCAGCCTCTCCGTTATTTCATCTCCAGCAGTGGAGGTCATGGCATAGGAAATAATCTGTCCATCTTTTGTAATAGCAATATCCGATGTGCCTGCCCCTAAATCTACCAAGGCAAGGTTTAAAAGCCTTAATTCCTTTTTTATGGCTATATTTATGGCTGCTATGGGCTCAAGGGTAATGCTGCCTACTTCTAGACCTGATTTGGCCATTACTGTATATAGGCTTTCTATGACTATTTGGGGTAAAAATGTAGCCAACAAATCTACAGCTATTTCATCTCCCCTATGGCCTTCTAGCCTTTCCATCCTACTGTCATCTAGGTAATAATCTACGATTGAGTAGCCAATGCTATAGTATCTTAGGTTCCCATTTTCGAGCTTGTTTATTTCTTCCTGAGCTCTTTGAACTGCCTCTAATTCCAAAGCCTCTACATCATGCCTTGACACTTCTCTGGACTTGTCCACAGATCTTTCATTTCTTATCCTGAATGTCTTCAGGGCACGGCCAGCAGCAGCTATGGATACAACCTTCAGCTCCTCACCCGTTTTCCCTTCTAATTCCTTTACTATTTCCTTTACTATCCTTGTTACTCCTTCAATGTCGTGGATTTGTCCATCATACATATTTCTTTTGCTGTGTTCCTTGATGGCATGGGCCAAGACTCTGAACTTGTCATCTTCAATATATTCTCCTACTATCCCAATTATGGTTCTGGTACCTATGTCTAAAGAGAATATTAAATTATCTTTCATTTTATCCCCTCTTTTTTATTTCACTTCTTTTTTGTAGTAGAGACAATGCTGGGCTACGGGACATAGATGGCATAAGGGTTTTCTAGCCTTGCATATTCTTCTTCCATGAAAAATTAACAGGTGGTGGGCCTTGGACCACATATCCTTTTCAATGTTTTCCATCAAATCCCTTTCGGTATCTAGGACATTTTGGCTATTGGCTAGGCCTATTCTATTGGATACCCTAAATACATGGGTATCGACAGCTATGGCAGGCTGGTTAAAGGCATTGCTCAAAACTACATTGGCAGTCTTTCTACCTACTCCCGGAAGGGTAGTTAATTCCTCCATACTATCGGGAATTTCCCCCCCATGCTTGTCAATAAGGATTTTACATGTAGCCAGGATGTTTTTGCTTTTGGTCTTGTAGAGGCCGCAGGATTTGATAATTTTGCCTAATTCTTCCTCTGACAGGCTCAGATAGTCCTCTGGTCTCTTGAAGTCCTTAAACAGTTCCGATGTTATGATATTTACCCTGACATCTGTACACTGGGCAGACAGGATAGTTGCTATTAAGAGTTCAAATGAATTGGTAAAATCCAATTCCGCCCTTGCATCTGGAAATTCCTTTTCCAGCTTTTCCAAAACAATTTTTATTTCATCTTTGGACAATCCATTTTTCAAATAATCACCTACATTACTTATTTTGCGACCCTACTTTTATCCTCCAATAAATTCTACCATAAATTGAAGGATTTGGTTAGGTAATTTATAATAAAAGGCGTCTAAGACGCCTTTTATTTGTAGTTTTTTTGAAATTATTAAAGAATATTCATTTCCTTACCTACTTTTTCAAAAACCCTTGCCGCTTCATCTAACTGCTCCTTGCTATGGGCAGCAGTCACCATACACCTTACCCTACCGGTTCCCTTAGGAACAGTGGGAAATACAATTCCTGAAACAAATACTCCATTTTCCAATAACTTGCGGCTAAATTCCATGGTCTTTGCTTCATCCCCAATGATTACCGGCGTAATGGGGGTCTCACTATGACCTGTGTCAAAGCCTAGGCTACCAATTTTTGACTTCCAATACTTGGCATTATCCCAAAGCCTATCCGTATGTTCAGTGGATTCCATCAGCATATTTACAGCCTCTATTATGGCACCTATGGCCGCTGGTGGCAAGGAGGTACTGAATAGCACAGGTCTAGCCCTATGGCTTAGCCAATCATACATGGTATTGGACCCTGCCACGTATCCACCTATGACTCCTATGGCCTTTGAAAGTGTTCCAATGGTAAAGTCAACCCTGCCATGGAGGCCAAAATGGTCTACAGTGCCCCTGCCGCTTTCTCCTAGGACACCTGAGCCGTGGGCATCATCTACATAGGTCATGGCCTCGTATTTCTCTGCCAATTCCACTATCTCAGGAAGTTTCGCTATGTCTCCGTCCATGCTAAATACGCCATCTGTAATAATTAATATATTCCTGTAGTTCTTCCTTGCGTCCTTGAGTACAGCCTCTAGGCTGTCCATATCAGAATGTTTGTATATGCCTCTAGCCGCCTTAGACAGCCTGCTGCCATCTATTATTGAGGCATGATTTAATTCATCTGATATAATTATATCCCCCGCCTCTGTGACTGCTTGTATAGTTCCAGCATTGCAGTTGAAACCAGATTGGTAGACAAAGGCAGCCTCTTCTCTTTTGAATTTTGCTAGTACATCTTCTAAATCCTCATGTAGTGACATATTGCCTATTATGGTCCTAACAGCACCTGCCCCTGCACCAAACTTCTCTACAGCTTCAATAGCTGCCTTTTTTAATCTTGGATGGTTGGCAAAGCCGAGGTAATTGTTGGAGGATAGATTGATGACCTTTTTACCATTTAAGGTGACCTCCGCTTGATTTGGAGTCTCCAAAACAGGCAGTTTTCTGTACACACCATCTTTTTTAAGCTCCTCAATCTTTTCCTTCAAAAATCCCAGTTCATGAACATTAGACATAATAAAACCTCCCCTATTACATTGATTTAGTTTTAAAACTCTAGACATATTATAACATAATTTTTTTATTTCTCGGGTGACTCTGTTAAAAAAATATTATCCTTTATGATTTGGGCATTTCTTTTTAAGATATTTTTCCCCCTCCAACTGCCTGACATGTGACCGTACTTTCTTTTAAATTGGCTATTGGACATACCTAGCAATTCCTCCAAATCTATATAGCCCTTGGTCTCATAGGGAATAAATTCTTTGTGGCTTGATTTTTTTGCGACCTTATTCTTAGGGCATACCAACTGACAGGTGTCGCAGCCATATATTTTTATGCCCATTTTATTTTTTAATTCCACTGGTATTTCTTCCTTAGTTTGCGTTAGATATGATATACACTTCTTTGGATTCAGGGAACCGGCCCCTTCCAAAGCTCCTGTAGGACAGGCCCTTAAACACAAGTCGCAGTCACCACATTGGCTTTCCACTGGGCTATCGTAGTCTAAATCCAAATCCGTCAATATATAGCCTATAAATATGAAGGAACCGTATTCCTCATTTATAACTGAGCAATTCTTCCCATAATATCCAAGTCCTGCCTTGACTGCAAGTTCCCTATCGACCAGGGGACCTGTGTCTACAAAGTACTTGTATTGGAAGTCCCCTACCTTAGTTATTTCACCTATGAGTTTTTCTATTCTATCCTTGAGAACCCTATGATAATCCTGACCCCACGAGGACATGGAAAGCCTTCCCCTCAATTTGTAGTCTGGTCTCTCACTGTAATCCACATTATAGGATATTCCCAAAACAATAATGGACTTACAGGAGGGAAGGGTCAGCCTTGGATCTATCCTTTTTTCTATGTCCCCCTCCTCAAATTCTGTCATCTTTTCTTCTTTTTTTCTTTCTTGTAATTGGGCCCTCAAATTTATAAGGGGGGAAGAATCTGTAAACTTGCAGATATCTATGCCCACTTCCTTTGATTTTGCCACAATATATTCATTTAATTTATTCATCTGATTTCCCTTCCAATAATCTTTCCTTAGCTAATATCATAACACATTGTCATCTATTTTTAACTATTTGTAAGCTTAAAAATATGCTATAATATTCTTTAGAGTCAAGGAGGAAGCTGTTGATGTTTAATCTAAAGAAAAAGTCCTATAAAAAATTTGATTTTGTACTCCTAATAACGGTAATATTTTTAATTGTATACGGTCTAATAATGATAAGGAGTGCAACCTTGAGTAGAGAAACTATCAATTATGTAAAAACCCAAGCTATCGCTACGGGTCTGGGTTTTTTTGTCGTCCTTATCTTGGTCTTACTAGACTATGAATTTCTAGGTAAGCTTTATATACCAATTTACCTCTTATCAAATATATTATTAATAGCTGTCCTCATATTTGGTTTTGGCGAGGAACAGTGGGGTTCTAGATCCTGGCTTAGCATTGGTCCAGTTACATTTCAACCTGCTGAATTTGTAAAGATAGGCCTAATCATATCCCTGGCAAAATTTATAGACAACTATAAGGAGGATATAAACGATCCTATTACCATACTAAAGATTTTGATTTTTGCCTTTTTTCCCGTTGTTCTAATACTTCTGCAGCCAGATGCAGGTACTGCCATGGTCTTTGTATTTTTTATAGCGGCAATGCTATTTATTGCTGGAATTAAGTGGCGGTATATTGGATATGCCCTTGGAATTGGTTTGTTGAGCCTGCCCCTTCTGTGGTTTAGGCTGGATAAGTATCAAAAAGACAGGATATATAATTTCATTGACCCTGAGAGGGATACATCAAATACAGGGCTCCAAGCCTATCAGGGAAAGATAGCCATTGGCTCAGGCAAGGTTTTTGGTAGGGGCCTATTTGAAGGAGTCCAGACCCAGTTCAACTATATACCTGAGAAACAAACTGACTTTATCTTTGCTGTGGTGGGAGAAGAACTAGGGCTAATGGGTGGACTTGGGCTTATATTCCTATATTTTATTATGCTGGGACGATTTATCAGGATTGCTAGAAAATCCAATGACCTATTCGGATCACTGATGGTAATTGGATTTGCAGCCATGTTTCTATTTCATATATGGGAAAATATAGGCATGACCATTGGTCTCATGCCTATCACTGGAATCCCACTGCCCTTTATGAGCTATGGCGGTACCTTTCAATTGACTAATTTAATCTGTATAGGGATAATCCTAAGCGTAGGGATCCATAGGGAGGAGCTAAGTTTCTAAAAGATGGGAGGACCGTGTCTTTTCAGAAAATAAGAGTGACAAAACAATAGTAACTGTTTTTTTTCATTGATATGTATTCTTTGTGTCATCTACTGATATAGGTTCATAGGACGCATATGCTTTAAAATTATCGCTGGTCTTTTTATCTAATTCTTTTCTGTCCACTAAAAAAATAACTTTGTCAAATCCACCACGGATAGATAAAAATAGAGCAGTTTTAAAGCTCGCAATTGTCTTGCCTGATCCCTCTCGTGTCAAGGGTATGATAGAAAATACTTGTAAATTATAAATCTAAAAACTCCTTAATTCTTTCTCTTCTATATTTTCTTTTAATATACTGATCCTCCCTTATCTCAT
>JBBAEY010000050.1:0-17685 GCA_041655755.1 Tissierellaceae bacterium | reverse complement strand
CAGCGTTCGTCCTGAGCCAGGATCAAACTCTCATTTTATAGTTTGATTCAGCTCTCGCTGACTTATTTCTTCTTTGACTTATAGCTTAATTCTTTTTGTTTCACACTGTTTAGTTTTCTAGGTCCTTTGCCCTCATTTGTTTGAATTCGGGCCGTCACTCTTAGAGTGACTTAATTAGTATAGCAAATTATTCATTTGCTGTCAACTGCTTTTAATATTTTAGGAATTTACCAAAATTTAAAATTGCTGCTGACATTTTAAAATTGTATACTCTTTCCTAACATTTGTCAACGGTTTAATTTAAGTTTTTTTCTGATATAATATAGTTAAATAAAAATAAGGAGCCAAGATATGGACTTTAGACAATTAGAATCATTCGTTGAGGTTGCGAAATTCAGAAGTTTTTCCAAGGCAGCAAAAAAACTGTTTATTACTCAGCCCACCGTTACCAATCATATTCAAAATTTAGAAAAAGAACTAGATACAATCTTGATAAATAGATTGGGTAAAAGCATTTCCTTGACCGATGCAGGCCGCCTATTCTTTGTTTCAGCCAATCAGATCTTAAACACCTTGGATCGAACAAAATTTGAATTAGATTCATATAAGGGAAAAATCCACGGCCATATTAATATATTTGCAAGCTCAATACCCAGAAATTATTTATTGCCTTCACTAGTCAAATCCTTCTTAGATATCTATCCTCAGGTTAGCTTTTCAATCGATGAGAAAGATTCCAAGGAAGTTGTTACAAGCATTTTAAGGGGAGAGAGCAATTTTGGTATAATAGGAGCAAAATATTCATCTAACAGTCTTGAATACATCGACCTCATGGAAGACAATCTTCTATTAATTACACCGAACAATGGAGACTATCCACTTGATAACTTTTCCTATGTGGACAGCAGATTATTGTTGAAGGAGAATATAATTATGAGGGAGGAAGGTTCGGGCACTAGGGCCTTGGTTGAGTCATCCCTTAGAAAGTGTAATTTCCCAATCGAATCCTTAAATATTAAAGTGTTTACGGCTGATACCAGCACTATTAAGGAACTTGTTTCGTCTGGTGTTGGAGTTAGCCTAATATCGGAAAAAGCTGTGGAAGATGATTTATCCATAGGTAGGTACAAGGCATTTTTCATCAAGGACATTAGATTCTCTAGGAAGTTTTACTTTGTATTCCATAAAAACATGATGCTTGACCCATTAAACGAAAAATTTAAGGACTTTATATTAGAATACATTTATAAAGACTAGGCTGGATAGCCTAGTCTTTATAGTTTCTTTAAGTTATTTCTATATGCAAAGATTGCAGCTTGTACCCTATCGTTTAGTTCGAGTTTTTTAAAGATATTCGATACGTGATTTTTAACTGTCTTCTCACTTATAAACAGCTTTTCTGCTATATCCTTGTTGTTTAATCCCTCAGCTATAAGTATCAAAACTTCATATTCCCTAGTAGTCAATAGGCTTATTATGTCAACATTCTCATTTCCTGCCTTGTCATGGTCAGAAGAGGCACTAACTAAATCCGCAACGCTTTGTTGTATGTAGTTTTCACCAGCGGCAACCCGTCGAATACCTTCTATTAAACTGTCTGCAGTGGAGTCCTTTAATAAGTATCCATTTGCACCAAGCTTTAGGGTCTTTAAAATATATTCCTTGTCCTCATGGATGGTTAAGATTATAACTTTTGATTTAATGCCCATATCCTTAAATTTGCGCAAGGCCTCTATTCCATTTAATTTTGGCATATTGATGTCTAAGAGTACTATATCGGGCTTTAATTCCTCAGATTTTTGAAAAGCCTCAGCCCCGTCACCTGCCTGTCCAACAACGTGTATATCATCTTCTAGCTCAAGTATTTGCCTTATGCCCTCTCTTATTAAAACATGATCATCTGCTATTAGTACTGTTATTTCCTTTCCCTTCATCCTAGTCCTCCTCTCTTAATGGTAGTGATAAACTTAATTTTGTACCATAATCTCGGGAGGATGTAATATTAAAAACGCCATCTAATAATTCAACTCTTTCCTTGATACTCATCAATCCAAATCCTTTTGATACAGAGTTATGGTCTGTTTTATAATTTTCCAAATCAAAGCCTACACCATCATCCGAAATTGATAAATTGATCTTTTCCAGGGATTTTTCAAGTATTATGGATACTGAATTTGCCTTGGAATGCTTCCATATATTGCTTAAGGATTCTTGGGTTATTCTAAATAATGCAATCTGTATAGTCGGCTCAAGGTTGTTTAAAGAACCAAGGGTTTTGAAATCTACAGGTATACCAGTATCTTCTTCAAATACGGAAATGTGTTTTTCCAATGTGGGCACCAATCCCAAATCATCTAGAGACATTGGCCTCAAGTCGTATATTATTTTCCTTACATCTCCCAGTGTGGTTCTGATAACGGATTTTAAACTCTTCAACTCTGTCTTTGTCCGCTCTATATCAATGCCGATTAGCTTTTCACAGAGCTCAGCCTTTACTATGACATTGGCTAAGGACTGGGCAGGACCATCGTGTATATCCCTTGCCAGTCTCAGTCTCTCCTCTTCCTGTGCTTCAATGATTTTTATGCCCAGGTAGTGTTTCTTGCTCAATTCATCAACTGTTTCTACAATATTATCCACATTGCCCATTAGATATTCTGCGGCAACAGATATTTGTTTGTTCAGCTTCTCTGCCCTCTTATATACGTCATAGGAATTTCTTAACCTTATTTCCAATTCCTTTCTTCTAAGCAATAAATTCTTTTCCTCTTCTCTTTTTAAGGCAAGCTGTATTCTAGTTTCGTTGGCAAGGTCGTATGCATCTCTTATATCTTGCTCACTATACTGGTCAAAATTCTTGCTTTTAATTGATAAATTGTTACGACTTCGCCTATCAAGCAACTCCAGCCTTTCCACCTCAACTAGAATATCCCTGACCTTAGATTGCAAGTGGTTCAACTCTTCCTCTAGTCTTTTATAGTCGGAACGTGAGAAGTTTACAATTTCGAAGAGCTCGTCCTTGCTATCTGTAATGGTTTTAACAGTGGTTTCTAAAATCTCATTTAATCTTTTAATCCCTATTTGTTTGCCAACCATCTTTTAAACCTCGAGTTTTTCTATTTCTCTAATCTCTTCATCTGATAGGATTTTTTCCAAATCTATTAGTATTAACAATCTTTTTTCATCTAGTTTCCCTACGCCTGTGATATATTTTTGATCCACGCCTCCAATAAATGATGGAGCAGGATCTATTTGTTCATCGCTTACCCTAACAGTTTGTGATGCTTCATCTACTATAAAGCCAACTTCTTTTTCATTCAATGTTATTACAATAATTCTGGTATCCTTGGTAATATTGTCCTCGCCAATGCTCAACCTTTTCTTTAGGTTAATTATTGGAATAACACTACCCCTATAATTTATGACTCCTTCAATGAAATCTGGGGCATTGGGCAGTGAAATAGATTCTTCATATGGTCCTATTTCTTTAACATTCATAATGTCTATCCCAAATTCTCCCCTATCTAACTTAAATACAACATATTGATTTTCAGCCATTGAACTTTCCTCCTTTTTATATATAATACCCTAATAAATATTAATACTCATTTATTTAATGCCATATCCTAAAACAATTTCTTCTAATAAGTTCCCATGTTTGCGATTTTCTTTTTTCGCGTCAAATATATAATCGTCTAGGCCCCTACTAAAATTTAATTGTTTGCCAAATACTACAATCTCCAATGAAACCCGGACTTGATTAACTACAAAATGCTCGTCCTTGTCCCAACCATTTTGTATTGAATTGGCAACTACCATTCCCAAGGCTTGTATAGCCATATTGACATTATATACTTTTTTAATCAATAAATCCATATTTTCAATATCTTCAATGGTATAATTTTCATTATCTCTTGCATTTCTTAATATATTTCTTGCATATCCAATTAAACAGCTATCGCCTATACATTTACCACAACTATCTTCTCCTAGACAAAGGTCATCTAGTATCCTTTCCAATTCCTTAGTTTGTTCATAAAGTAGGTTAGCTGCACGTTTTAAGGCTGATTCTGATATTCTTTGCTTGTCTAGCAACTTATCAATCAAATATACCTCGATAACAAATAAACTTACTAGGTAGGCTAAAATGCTAAATATATTTATATAGTTATTTGGTAGATAAGTCAATAATTTTAAAGTCCCAAAAAATATAAAGACGATTGAAGAGATGATTCTAACCGAAACATCTGGAATCTTGTCCCCCACAAGCCTTCCAATGACAATTCCCATAGCTGAAGTGGCAACCATTCCCGAGGTTGTCCCTGCCAGAATAATCAGGGGATAGTCGGATACAGCTGACAATGACATTGCAGTCAATTGAGTCTTATCTCCCAGTTCCCCAATAAAAAAAGCCATGGCAACAATAAAAACCGGGTTTACCATACCTTTACTATCCAATTCTTCTGTTGATCTTTCCCTAAGGGATATTATTCCAAAAAAAACAAACATGGCACCAGCCAACACTTGAATTAAATACATGGGCATAATAGCAGGTAGAAAGCTCCCCAATACTATGGCTATTCCATGATTTAAAGCAACGCCAAATACAACACCCAAGATAACTTCCTTTACCTTAAATAATCCCGCAAAGGTCATGGCAATAATTTGAGTTTTGTCACCCATTTCAGCTACAAAGATTAAAAAAAAGGCCTTAAATAATTCGGAAAACATCTTCTTCTCCCTTCTTTTAAATGCCCTACAGCCTGTATAATACTACAGGCCGAGGACATTTCATTTACTTGTTAGAGAAAAACCTTTATTTTTTACTAAATACTAGTTCACCTTTTTTTATCACCTTATCTACATGGTTTATTCCATAGTGATAAATAATATATTCAAGATTGGGAGAATCAAAAATAACTATGTCCCCTTGCTTGCCTGCTTCAAGGCTTCCCACTTTATCCTCCAATCCTAATGCCGCTGCACCATTGATTGTAACCCCAGTAATTACTTCCTCGGGGGTAAGTTTCATTATAAGAGAAGCAAAACTCATTATCAGTTGAATGTTTTCCGTTGGGCAACTTCCTGGGTTGTAATCGGTAGATAGGGCTATTGGCACCCCCTCCTCTACCATCCTTCTTGCTCTAGCAAATTTACCCGTTTGCAAGTTAAATGATGTGCCAGGCAAAAGGTTTGCTATTACGCCCTTGTCAGCCATAAGCCTTATCCCTTCATCACTAGCTGCAACAAGATGGTCTGCTGAAATACAATTAATTTCTGCTGCCAACTCAGCACCACCTAGGGCTACTATTTCATCGGCATGTATTCTCGCTTCCATTCCATAATTCCTTGCGGCAAGTAAAATCCTTCTGGACTGTTCAAGGGAAAATACCCCCTCCTCACAAAAAACATCACAAAATTCAGCCAGCTTCTTGTCTGCTACCTCTGGTATCATTTCATCTATTATTATGTCTACAAATTCATCTGAGTTTTTCTTGTATTGCTCCGGTATGGCATGGGCAGCCATAAATGTTGAAACAATATCTATGGGATGATCTTCATTTAGCTTTCTAGCTATCTCTAGTTGCTTTAGTTCTGTGTCAAAATCCCCTATTCCATAACCACTTTTTGCCTCTACAGTTGTTATCCCATATCCTAACATGGTATCAAGGCTCTTAATGGCCTTGGTATACAATTCATCAAAACTTGCCTCTCTTGTGGCTTTTACTGTCGAATGTATTCCTCCCCCTGTTGCTAATATATCCAAATATGGGACACCCTTTAACTTCATAGCTAATTCATTTTCACGGGAGCCTCCGTGCACAAGATGAGTGTGTGAATCAATCAGCCCCGGCGTCACTGTTTTGCCCCTGGCATCAATTATTATGGCATCCTCATCTAGTTCGATTGATGGTGGCAGAGTCCCCTCTCCCACATACACAATCCTATCTCCATCTAATGCAATTACCCCCTTATTAATTAAACCTATATCCTTTAATTCATCCTTAATCCTAGCCTTGTTCTTGCCTTTCAAAGTTACTAGCTTGCTAATATTCTCTATTACCATAGTGGCTTTCATATTTTCACCTACTCCATCATTCTAGCTTCCAGTATTTGATCATGATTGAAATTTTCCAGTCTCAAATAGTAATCAGCCACAGCTAACATAGCTCCCATGGGCAAGAGACCGATTATTTCACTTCCGACTACATTGACCCCATATCTTTTTGCTTCTCTTTCTATTACATCAAATACCCTGAATAGGGGCGTCTTAGTATAGTCTATCATATTCATGGTGACTTGTACTATATTTCTTTCCTTAATTTCTATCCCAAGTGCCTTACAGTATTTAAAACCACCACCACTCGCCCTTATGGATTTTGCAATCCTTTTTGCAATATCTATATTATCTGTGCCAAGGTTTACGTTAAAAGCTACCAGAGGCATCCTTGCACCAACTGCCGTAACTCCCGACCTTACATTTAGTTCGTTTGGACCAAAGTCAGGCCTCCAATTTTCTTCCTTTAATTTTTCAGCCATACCCTCATATTGACCCCGCCTAATATCAGCAAGATTTTCCCTATCCAATAGTCTTGCAGACTTTTCATATAAGTAGACAGGTATGTCTAGCTCCTCCCCTATTCTTTTACCCAATTCTTCAGAAAGTAAGACACATTCTTCCATGGTCACATCTGAAATAGGAATCAAAGGTATTACATCTGTTGCTCCCATTCTGGGGTGTTCACCAGTATGTTCTCTCATATCTATTAATTCAGAAGCTAGCTTACAGGCCTTAAAGGCAGCTAAAATGACTTTTTCTGGCTCCCCTATAAAGGTGACAACAGTTCGATTGTGGTCCTTATCCATGGAGTAATCTAATAGTTTTACCTCGTCAACCATTCTAATTTCATCTAGTATCTTTTCAATTAGGTCCTTGTTTCTACCTTCACTAAAGTTTGGTACACATTGGATAATCCTAGCCATATTTACCCCCTTACTCTTCTTCAAGTTTCTTGTCAACTAAGCTCTCAATCAAATCCTCGCTGGGTATAAAGGGTATTGTAATATGGTCTGTATCTTTAAATTCCCTATTGTAGTCGATACATGTGGATATAGAATTTTCATTCCTTGCCCATGCCCTCCTTGCAACTCCTCCCATTACGTCCCATGGCATTGCAGTCTTTAATACATTATCTACCCTTTCACTTCCATCGAGTACCATGCCAAATCCACCATTTATAGCCTTGCCAATGCCTACTCCTCCACCATTGTGAAGTGCCACTAGGCTCATTCCCCTAGCAGCATTACCTGCATAGGATTGAGTGGCCATATCTGCCATAATATTGCTGCCGTCACCTATATTCGCAGTCTCTCTAAATGGTGAATCAGTACCACCTGTGTCATGGTGGTCTCTGCCCAACATAATAGGACCTACCTCTCCATTTCTTACCATCTCGTTAAATTTCAGGGCAATCCTCAATCTGCCTAGTGCATCCTGATAGAGAATTCTGGCCTGGGTGCCTACAACTAGTTCATTCTTTTCAGCATCTCTTATCCAGATGTAATTATCCCTGTCTTGACCTCTCCTATCCTTATCTATGCTTCCCATTGCGGCCCTATCTGTCCTTATCAAATCTTCGTGTTTGCCGCTTAAACATACCCACCTAAAGGGACCGTAGCCATAATCAAATAACATGGGACCCATTATATCTTCCACATAAGAAGGAAATATGAAGCCCTCTGACTCGTCCTTCCCATTTCTGGCAATTTCGGTAACTCCCGCATCAAAGATTGCCTTCATAAAGCTGTTGCCATAGTCGAAGAAATAAGTACCCCTGTTGACTAATTCCTTAATTAATTGGTAGTGGTGAACTAGGGACTTATCCACCAGTTCCTTAAATCCTTTCTTATCCTTTTCAAGCATCTCTGTCCTTTGACTGAAGGTCAATCCTTGGGGGCAGTAACCTCCGTCATAGGGTGCGTGACATGAGGTTTGATCCGATAAGAGTTCAATTTTTATATCCCTATCCAGGGCATACTCCAATAGGTCAACTATATTTCCATGATAGGACAAAGCTAATTCCTCCTTAGCCTCCATGGCCCTATGTGCCCTGTCAAACAAATCCTTTAAATTGTCATATGATTCGTCAATCCAACCTTGTTTTAGCCTAGTAGCAATTCTTGAATAATCGACCTCGGCTATTATGCCTACGGCCTTGGCAATCTTGCTGGCTTTGCCTTGAGCACCACTCATACCTCCTAGGCCAGAGCTGACAAATAGGTGACCCCTTAGGTCCCCATCTCCCTCTACACCTAGTTTCATCCTTCCAGCATTCAAGATTGTATTGTAGGTCCCATGTACTATGCCCTGGGGCCCTATATACATCCAACCCCCAGCCGTCATTTGTCCATAGTTGGCTACACCCATGGCCTGTGCCTTTATCCAATGCTCCTGATTGTCAAAGGCACCAACCATCAAAGCATTTGTAATTATTACCCTTGGGCTTGTTGGAGATGATTTAAATAATCCAAGGGGATGTCCCGATGATACAACCAGGGTCTGTTCCTCTGTTAATTCTTCTAAGTATCTTTTTATTAGTCTATATTGCATCCAATTTTGGCAAACCTGCCCCGTTTCACCATAGGTTACTAGTTCATATGGGTATAGGGAAACGTCAAAGTCTAGGTTATTGTCTATCATGACCTGAAAAGCCTTGCCTTCTATACACCTTCCCTTATATTCATCAATTGACCTTCCCCTGATATTACCCTTTGGCCTGTATCTATATCCATAGATTCTGCCGTGGGTCATTAGTTCCTGTAAAAATTCTGGAGCCATAATATTGTGAAGTTTTTCAGGTATATATCTCAGGGCATTTTTTAGGGCTATCTTTATCTCATTTTTGTTTAAATTCAACTCCCTTTTGGGTGCCCTCCTTATAGCCGGCTCAAAAACCGTTTTCGGTGGAAGCTCCTCCCCTAGCTTAATAGTCATGGCATCAAAAATTTCAGCATTATTAAACATACAAATCCCCCCTATAATAGTTTTCCTACTACAGACTCAATTTCACCTATGAAATCTTCAGAGCCTATTATCTCCTCACATTTGTTGATGTCAAAGTACATAGGCCTATCTTCCTCTAAAATATCTATCCTTTCTCTGATTATATTATATGCTATTTTGCTTCCCTTACCCAGCCCCTTGTTGCCTCTTAAATCTATAGCCTGACAGGCGGCTAGTATCTCCATGCTAAGTACCTTTCTTACATTTTCCATGATTTCCCTTGCCTTGCGAGCTGCAATGGTACCCATGGACACATGATCCTCCTGGTTTGCAGATGATGGTATAGAATCTACACTGGCAGGATGTGCCAGTATTTTATTTTCAGATACCAGGGAGGCAGCAGAATACTGGACTATCATAAATCCAGAGTTGAGGCCGCCATTGCCGATTAAAAATGCAGGTAGTCCCTCACTCAAGGAGGGGTTTACAAGTCTTTCAAGTCTCCTCTCTGAAATATTGGCTAGTTCTGCTAATCCTATAGCTAAGAAGTCAAACGCCAAAGCCATTGGCTGACCGTGGAAATTGCCACCTGATATGACGTCTTCATCCTCTGTGAAGATTAGAGGATTATCTGTAGCAGAATTCATTTCTATTTCAATCTTTTCTTTTACATACTGAAAACTGTCCTTGCTGCCACCGTGTATTTGTGGAATACATCTCAGGGAGTAAGCATCCTGTACCCTTTTCTCTCCTTGCCTTGTGACCATCTTGCTATTCTCCAGCAGGGTTATCAGATTTTTGCCACTATTTATCTGCCCCGTATGGGCCCTTGCTTCATGCAATCTTAAGTCAAAAGCATCAACTATCCCATTTAGGGCCTCCATAGAAAGTGAGGCTGCAACATCTGCTATCTTGCTTAAAACTATTGTATCGTAAATAGTCAGTGCTCCGATTGAAGTCATTACCTGTGTTCCATTTATCAATGCCAGGCCTTCTTTAGAGGTTAGCTCTACCGTTTGAATATTGGCCTTTTTCATTGCCTCTTTCCCGGACATTCTACTGCCCTTGTAGATGGCTTCACCCTCACCTATCATTACCAGTACCATGTGGGCAAGGGGCGCTAGGTCTCCACTTGCTCCAAGTGAGCCCTTTTCTGGTATTAGGGGGTGTACTCCCCTATTCAGCATCTCCACTAGGGTATCTAAGGTAGAGAGTCTGATTCCTGAAAATCCCTTTGCTAGTGCATTAATCCTAAGGAGCATTATGCCCCTTACTATTTCCTCTGAAAGTGGATTTCCAACCCCGCAGGCATGACTCATAATTAGATTTCTTTGTAGCTTGGTAGTCTCTTCACCAGTGATAACCACATCGCTAAACTTTCCAAATCCTGTAGTTATACCGTAAACAACCTTGTTGTCGTTTACAAACTGTTCAACTAGGGACCTAGATTTTTTAATTCGTATTATTGCATCCTTTGTTATGGCTACTTCTTCATTTCTTCTTACAACTCCAATAAAATCTTCTAAACTTAAATCATTGCCGTTTAAAAAAACTTTTCCCATAAAATCTCCTCCTAGACATTTTTCCTATATGCTTCACTACTCAATTAAAGCGCATAAAAACCACAGAATTATCTGTGGTTTCCGGGTTTTTTCTCTTCAATTGTATTATAATCTAGAAATTTCATTTTATTACCCCTAGATTCGTATTTGATTTAATTATATCATACATGGGTAAATATTAGTACTTTTTTTCTAAGCCCAAAATAATTTACCTACATAATAGCTGCAAACATATTTGCATAGCACTTGGCTAGATTAAAATAATTAAAATCAAATTCCTTATTCCTCAGCGGAGTCGATAGATATAGGACTCCACGCACATCTAGTCCCTTTATTAGGGGCACAACTATAATAGATTGCCAATTTGGAAGGCCAGAGATTGTATCTATATTATCTAAATGGTCCCAGTCTATTAAAAAATCTCCCACCCTAGTCTTTATGGCTTTCTCAATTATACTGTGGTTTAAGTGAGGGGTTGATACCCAATCTTTTTTTAGCTTTTCTCTTGTCAGATAATTTCTGCCTTCACCTTCTTCTACAAAAATTATTGTCCCGTACTGGGCATCGATGGTCTCCAGTACCCTGCTTAAAAATGTATAGGCCTTGTCTTTTATAGCCCTAGTGTCTTTAACAAGTTCTATAATATCCATCAGGGCCAATACCCTCCTATTGTCGTCATCTGTGTTGCCAGTCAATATACCTGCCAACTTATCAACCCTGCTGGCCACATTTGTCATTTGCTGTTCCCAGGTCACAGTCTTATCTCTTCCAGTTTCCTTGGCATGATATAAGGCCTGGTCTGCCTTCTCTATTAAATCTTCCCTAAACTGGCTATGATCGGGATATAGCGATAGGCCAATACTGACCGTAACAGGATACTCGACCCCCTTGAATGACAAATTCGTTATGTTCTCACGTATCTTATCAGCTATTATTTCAGCTTCATTTTTTCCTACGTTTTTAAGGATTACAATAAATTCTTCTCCCCCATATCTACCGACTAGGTCCTCGCTACGAATTGTAGACTTAATCGTATGACCTATCAGGGCCAGTACCTCATCACCCTTCCTATGACCATAGGTATCATTTACTGTTTTGAACCTATCAATATCTAACATCAACATGGAAAAACTGCCCTTGCTAGTTTTTATCTTATTTAAAAATTCATTAAACCTCAAATCAAAGTATTTTCTCGTGTATACCCCTGTCAGTTTGTCTGTAGTAGCCATTAGTTTAAGTTTGTTGTTTTCCAAATTCGTATAAATCAGATAGGAGGTTGAATTTACAATTCCCATCCTTTCAGAATCAAATCTATTGAAAACATTGTCTGTTTCCAGATAAACATAACCCAAATTGCTACCTTCTACATACAGCCTCCTCCTTCTCTCCTCTTCACTCCAGGTTTTTTCTTCAATTGCAGATATAGGAACACATATTATTCCCTTGACTCCCTTTGGAAGAAACTCCTTATAGTTGAAATCCTGAATCTCACACATGTTTTCATTAATTATAATCCCCTTATTGGACCTATTAACCAAGTTTATAATACCTTCATTTATATTGTTTTCAAAGATATTATCCAGGGATGATATGGGATAGTACCTTCTATTGGTTTCATCGTAAGTCAATATATAGCCTTTTTTGGCAAAGGTTTCCTTGGCTAGATACTTCAAGATTAAATCCAGATTATGGTTGAAGTTGTCTGATAACTTGGAGATTAACTCCTCCAGGGAGTTAATATTTAAAGCCTCTCCGTAATAATCAAACTGTGTTATCCCGACAAAGTCCTCACTGCCTATAAGGTCAATTACTGGCGTTATATCAAAATAATTGTATATTCCCCTATCCCTTATTTGGTCAAAGGTAATATGATGAATGTCCTTGTCGAAGACCCTTTTGATGGCCAAATTAATCTTTTCTTTAATCTTGTCCACCTTTCTACTGCTAATATATTTATATTTAAGTTCTTCATCTTGAATCTTTAGAACACTTTTATAGGCCATGTCCAAAAATTCAAACAAGTATTTTAGTGAAGATTTATCATGACCATAGCCCTGCAGCTTACTTCCAATTGCCGCTGTCAGCAATAATGCTTCTAGGTCCGACCCTTCCTTTAGGAAGCTTTCCCTGTGGACAATTAAGGTGTCTATGGATCTTAACCTTGTATCTAGAACTGCCAGAATGGAATTTCTTATTTCATCTAAGTAATCTGTATGAGTTAAAATAACCATGGTATTGTCTTCTTCTAGTAGATCCTTGGCGTATTCAATGTCGCCATGCAATATACTTATGGCAGAAAAATACAGTAAAAACTTCCTCCTTGATAGGTAGATATTTGCCCTTTTAAATTCCTGCCTCAATTCCTCTATTTCATCCCTATCAAAGTAATCATTCTCAAAAAACCTTAGATAGAGAATCCTCGCTTCTGCCCACAAATAATCTTTAATATTAAAATCCTTGCATAGCTGCTTTGCCATCTCTGAATATTTAATTCCCTGTTCCCAATCTCCCAGCTGCCCAAAAAATTCGCCAAGAAAATCATAATACTGTGATGTAATTTCCAGGTTGGTAATTTGTTTTGTCCCAAAAAAGTTGTTTAGGTAGATATACAATTCATATGCCTTATCAAATTTTGACATGGCAATAAATATCCTGGCCATATTTATATTTGCTAGGAAAATTATATTGATGTCTTGTAATTCTTGTGCACCTTTTTTTACTTTTTCAATGTATTCTATGGCTTCCTTGTACTGGTGGTTTTCAAAGTAAATTTCAGAGATATTATTTAAAAATACAATTTCTGTATCTTGAACTCCAAATTTAGACGCAATATCCAGGCCCTTTTCATAGTATTCCATTCCCTTTTTCAAGTCATCATAGTGTCCCGAGTATATATTTCCAAGATTGTTTATAGGCCTAGTGGCATCGGCAATATTACCACTCTCAGTAAAGTACCTAATGCTCTTACCATAGCACTCAACTGATGCCTCCATATTTCCATACAAAAATTCAATAATACCAAGCCTATTGTAAATGGTTCCCAAATGAATCTTGACCTGGGACTCTAAAGAAATTTGTCTAGCATCAATTAATTGCTTTTCAGCTTCCTCTAATTTCCCATTGTCAATATTTAGCCTAGCCCAAGAAATCAAGGCTATTATCTTGCCCTCTATTATATCGTTCTCTTCAGCAATCTTTTCAATTTCCTTTATCTCTTTTACTTCTTCATCCGTCTGGACTTTTCTGTGATATATATCCAAGAGAAAGTTCTTACTTTTAATTATGTGATCATGGTCCCTTAAGGCAATGGCATCTCTCTGATATTCCTTTAGATATGCCCTCCCTCTTTCAGACTCGCCCTTCAAAAAGTGGATGGTAACAAGATTATAGAGGATATCCAATTTGCTAAAAGAAGCTACAGTCTTTTCAATACTATATGCCTTCTCCCACAAAAACTTTGCCTGGGTACTGTATCTATTGTCTAGTTGCTGTAACTTATCGTATATAATCTCTAGGGCTTCATCTGACTGGTTTGATTTAATTAAGTGATATAGGTATTCTTCGAAGACCAGATCCATGTTCCTTGTACTCATTTTACCAATGATTTCTGCTGCCTTCCTATGGAGTACTATTTTATTTTCACTAGCTATCTCGCTGTAGATAGATTTTTTAATTTCAGTGCTGTTTATACTATAGCTATATCCAAAATCAGCTAGTTTTTCATCTATAAGCCCTAGGGTAATCAATTCATTTAGTTCTTTTTCTATCTTTTCAGGTAAATCCTCAATCATATCTAAAAGAATTTTCTTGTAGAGAATCCCATCAAAGATTGAAATTACCTTGAATATATCTAAATAATTGTTCTTTATAATACTTAATTGTTTTTCAAAAGCATCATCTATATTTGAGGGGAAGCGTATATCAGAGTAACTATCTGCCTTTAAAAACCAGTTACCTGACGTCCCCATATATAACTCTCCGTCCCCATATAGGTGCTTTATTATATACTCTATATACCTTGGGTTGCCCTCGCTTTCCCTAAATAGGACAGAGGATAGATTGTGGGGTACATATGAAATGCCCAAGATGTTTTGGATCATCTCCCCTATTTCCTCCAAGTCCAATTTTAATAGCTCAATGCATTGGATTAGGGAGCTATTGGTCCAAATATCTATTTGGTTTTTTACCAAATAATTGTTTTTATTGGATTTGTCGTATGAAAATATAAAAAACAGATTGTCTCCCTTTACGTTTTTAAATAAATAGTCTATGACAGTCAACAAGTTGGGGTTAGCATTTTGTATGTCGTCAACAACTATATACTTAATCTCATCCTTGGACAGTTCAGTAAAATAGTTAGCAATCCTATTATACAATCTGAACTTTTCTGACTTCTGACTTAAGTCTGTTTTCATCTCCTCATTTATAGATAGCCTCATTTCAGGCAGTATTTTCGATAATTCATTTCTATATTTCTCAATTAGGTCTGAAGGGGTATCCTTCAGGGCCTGTTTAAGTATATTGGAAATATCTAAAAGGTCATTTTTCTGATTTTCGCCTATACCAATACTGTAAACAGCTCTTCCCCTCATCCTGAGCCTATGGGTAATCTCCCTTAGAAATCTTGTCTTTCCCATGCCAAAATCGGAGCTAATTATGAGCCCCTTGACGTTATTATCCCCACCAACTGCCCTCTCGTCGACTTCCATTATTTCATTGATTTCTTTTTCTCTTCCTACTATCTTGTTTTTAAACAGTAGGATATCCCTGTCGTTGACCAAATTGTAAGAGTAATCTAAGGCAAATTTCCTTATGATTTCATTTACTAGGCCCATCAAATTTACTTCTTTCTCCGAGAAATCCCTCTTGCTAAGCTGTAAAATTGTATTGTCGAGGAAACTCCTTTGTTCACTGTCTATTTCAAATTGGTCCTTATATACAAATAAATTCACATCTTCCTCAAGGAAGTTCTCTAGTAGCAGATACTTTATTATCAGGCCTATAGAATAGAAATCAACCTTTTTATCATTTTCATTCTTATTGACTAGGATTTCTGATGAAATAAAGTGCCTAGTAAATTCGTCATAGTAGGACTCCATCCTTTTCTCAATCACATTGGCTATATCAAGCAATTTTATCTTCTTATCCTCGTTTACAAAGATATCAGACGGATTTAGTAGACCATATGTAATTCCCCTGAAATGTAGAAAATCTATAGCCAAACAAATGTCTAGAATTATATTAAGTTTTTCTCTAAACTTAAGTTGGTGGGCAATATCGTTAAGTCTTGGGGCCTTGGTATATTCTGATATAGAATAGTATAATTGCATGTTAATTTTTTTTGTATCAATTGTTTTTACTAGATTAAAACTTTCATTAGCTAGTATCTTATGGTTGTTGATGCTGTTCAATTGGATGAAATTTTCTATTAAATAGTGAATTAAATCCTTTTGAATATCATAGTTATAAAACTTTAGAAACTTTGATTTTTCATCTCCCCATAGGTCTAGTACTCTGTAAGACTCAGAGTATACCTTGTAATCTATGGTTTCCTCAATCTTATACCTATTATCTATGATTCTCATGGTATCCCCTCTTTATATTACTCTATTGAATCGGCCTTCATAGCCTCGTAGATAGATTTAAGTCCAATATGTAAATTATACTTGTCCTCATCACTAAAATTAATTAATTTCCCACAAAGAAAGTCAATACGCTTCTCTAATACCTTCTCCAAAATATCGAAGCCCTTGGGAAGTACCTCTACCCTGACAACTCTTTTATCTTTTTCGTCTTTCTTCCTCGTGACCAATTCTGATTTTTCCATTCTATCTATTAAGTCAGTAATGGTACTAAAGGCCAAGGCCATATCTTGGCTTAATTCTCCTATGGTCATATTCTCATGGTTGATTAAAATTTGCAGTGCAGTAAACTGTGGCACTGTGATATTAAAATCGGCTAAGATTTCCCTTCCCTTTTTTCTTATTATATAGTCCGTTTTTCTTAGGTATTTTTCAATATATGCCACATTATCCTTGTCTTCCATCCCCTTCATAATAAACAACCCCTTCTAATATAATTTTCATCAATCAAATCATTATTTTAAAAACCCTTGGTACTACCTCAAAAGAAGCTGGCAATACTCCCCCATATTCGCCGTCTATGTCAATATCCACCTTTTCTTTGGATTCAATTCTCAGAAAGGTGGTCTTAAAGTACTTAACATCCGGGTGGTTAACGTGTTCACCCCTAAAAATATTAAAAAATATACTGGCTAGGTTTTGTACATCTGTTTTCCTAATTATTATAACATCTAATAGTCCATCCAAAACGTCTGCATTTGGTGCGATTTTTTTGAACCCACCAATTGACGAACTGTTAGAAACCAAAAAAAGTAGTATTTCCTCTTCACTGCTGTAGTCTTCGGATTCAACTTTGACCTTGATCGGGTCGATTATCTGCAGTGTTATTTCCCTTAGGCCCTCTATATAATATGCCATCCTACCTAAGACCATCTTTGTCTCCGTGGGCACTAGATATCCTACTCCCGAGAGCAATCCACCAGCTGCAACATTGACAAAGTACTCATCGTTGACCTTGCCCAAATCCACATCGATAACATTCTCTCTTTTTATTAGCTTATAAAATTCATTTATATTCTTTGGTATCTTCAAATAATTAGCAAAGTCATTTACAGTCCCCGATGGCAGTATAGCTACTGGTATCTTTCTTTCACATGAAATAATCCCTTTAGCCACCTCATTTACTGTTCCGTCTCCACCGCTAACGACTAAAAAATCCCATCCCTCCCTACAGGATTTAATGGTTTCATTTAGGGCGTCGTTTTTTTCTTTTGTAATAAATTTGTTGACTGTATAGCCGTCATCTAAGAGGAGTTTACACAGTCTATCAATCCGCCTCTCCATAGTCTGCCGTCCAGAGGATGGATTAAATATAATCTTGACTTTTTTCAAGTTAATCACCCTTATAATATGATTTATCCTTATATGATATAAGAGTTAAAGGAGGATTCTAGAAATACCTAAGTATATTTGCCAGCCCAGCCTTTATATCAAATTAAGAAGCAAGTTATAGCTTATTCTATTATAGCAAAAAAAC
>JBBAEY010000049.1:0-17912 GCA_041655755.1 Tissierellaceae bacterium | reverse complement strand
CAGGTGTCGCCATGATATCCAGCCTTTCCCTCATGGTTGTAGCCAGCAAGTTTGGCTATGGCAATGTAATCTTGATGTCTGCTGCCATTGCAGGGGCTTGTCTGGGATTTTTACCCTTTAACTTCAACCCAGCCAAGATCTTCATGGGAGATACAGGAGCCCTGTTCCTGGGTTTTATGTTAGCTGCCATAACCATAGAAGGAGTAATGAAATCCGTAGCTACCATAGCCATAGTGGCACCTATTTTGATACTGTCGGTACCCATATTCGATACGACCTTTGCCATATTTAGGAGGCTCATAAACGGCCAATCTATTGCATCGGCTGACAGGGGACATCTGCATCATAGGCTGCTCAACAAGGGACTATCACAGAAAAAGGCTGTCCTCATACTCTATGGTATATCGGCGGTCTTTGGCACATTTGCAGTCTTGGTATCCCAGGCTAATAGCAGGCAGGCAGTCTACTTGTCCCTAGGTCTATTGGTGGCTTCTGTACTAGTAGCCATTCAATTGGGAATATTCGAAAGGAAAGAGTAAGATAGGAGGAATTATATGTTGAAGATAATGACAGTATTCGGCACCAGGCCAGAAGGGATAAAAATGGCCCCCATAATAAAGGAATTGGAGAAAAGAGAGGGGGTAAAGAGCCTAGTCTGTATCACTGCCCAGCATAGGCAAATGCTGGATCAGGTCCTAGACTTATTTGAGATAAAGGCGGATTACGATTTAAATATATTCAAGCCCGGTCAGACCCTGACGGAGATAACCATAAGGGCACTAAGGGGTTTGGAGGAAATTATCGTCAAGGAAAAACCCCATATACTTCTGGTCCAAGGGGATACCAGTACGGTTTTTGCAGGTGCATTGGCGGCCTTCTACCAAAAAATTAAACTTGGACATGTAGAGGCGGGACTCCGCAGCGGCAACCTATACTCTCCATATCCAGAGGAGGCCAATAGAATGCTTACCGGCGTTCTCAGCAACTATCACTTTGCCCCAACAGAAAGAAATAGGCAAAACTTGCTAAGGGAAGGATACCCGGAAGAAAAGATCTATATCACTGGAAACACAGTAATAGACGCCCTGCACTATGCAAGGGATAAGGACTACATATTTGAACTTGACCTATTGAATAGGCTAGATTTTGACAAGAAAAAGCTTATTTTACTTACTTCCCATAGGAGGGAAAACATAGGAAGGCCCATGGAAAACATATTCGGGGCCATCAGGGATATTACGAGGAAGTACCAGGAAGTTGAAGTTGTATTCCCCATGCATTTAAACCCCAAGGTCAGGGAAATCGCATCTTCTATCCTATCCAAGGAGGACAGGGTTCACCTAATTGAACCTCTGGACTACAGGCCCATGGCAAACCTAATGGCAAAGTCCAATATAGTGGTTACAGACTCAGGCGGTTTGCAGGAGGAGGCCCCTAGCTTTGGAGTGCCTGTTTTAGTAGTTAGGGAGGAAACGGAGAGGCCGGAGGGCATAGAGGCGGGAACTGCCAAATTGGTGGGCACGGAATACCAAAAGCTCTACAATCAATTGGATATTTTGCTGTCCCATGAAGGCGAGTACAATAGGATGGCTAAGGCCGTAAATCCCTACGGAGATGGGAAGGCAGGCAAGAAAATAGTGGACATTTTAGTCAATTCTTAATCTGGGCTACACAGGGCCCAGTGGGTCAAACTCTTAAAGGGGTGATTCTATGGATAAGCTAGGAGAACTTAGGGAAAGCATAGAAATGCTTGAAGACATATTGAACTATGCCTATGAAGGATATGTACTAGTGGATCCTCAGGGAAGAATAGTGAAGATGAACTATGAGAAACTTCTGGGAATTAAGGAAGAGGATGCCCTGGGGAAACATGTGGAAGAGGTCATTGAAAATACCCGTATGCACATAGTTGTGAAAACGGGAACCAAGGAAATAAGAGATGTACAGAGAATACAAGGCCATGATATGATAACAAATCGCATTCCCATTATAAAGGAAAAGAAGATAATCGGTGCAGTAGGCACAGTCCTATTTAAAGACATCAGCGAAATTAAGGAGTTGGCCCACCAGCTCCTGGATCTGCAGTCTAAGATAAATAAATACAAGGGTGAAATCGAGAGAATAGAGGGGACCAAGTACTCCTTTGACAATATAATCACCGTAAATCCCAAGATGGAGTATTTAAAGAAGGTGGGCAGGATGGCCGCAGAGACAAATTCCACAGTCCTGATAACGGGGGAGTCGGGAACGGGAAAAGAATTATTCGCCCATGCAATCCACAGGGCAAGCTATAGGAAGGAGGAGGCCTTCATAGCAATCAACTGTGCTGCCATTCCAAAGGATTTGCTGGAATCAGAACTGTTTGGCTACGACAGGGGGGCCTTTACAGGTGCAAGGAAGGAAGGAAAGACTGGAAAGTTTGAGCACGCCTCAGGCGGCACAATCTTCCTAGACGAAATAGGGAATATGCCCATGGAAATGCAGGCAAAGATACTTAGGGTCTTGGAGTCCAAGGAATTTGAAAGGATAGGAAGCAACAAGAAACTTTCCTTTGAGGCCAGGGTCATTGCAGCTACAAATGAGAATATCGAGGAAGCCATAAAAAAAGGAAGATTCAGGGAGGACCTATACTATAGATTAAATGTAATAAGCATGGAAATTCCCCCATTGAGGGATAGGATTGGGGACTTGGAAGTTTTGACTGAGAACATATTGAGCTATCTCCTAAAGGAAATGGGACTGGGAGAAAAAGAGCTGTCTCCTGAGGCCATGACCTATCTAAGAGCCTATAATTGGCCTGGGAATGTGAGGGAGGTCCGAAATGTATTGGAGAGGGCCATTAATCTAGCGACGGGCAAGACCATATTACCTGAACACCTGCCTGAAAGACTGCTAAATGGAACAGGTCATATAATTGGGCCTATGGAGGAGCTTTCTCCCCTTAGGGACATAGTGGCAGAGGCAGAAATAAATGCCATAAGGAGAGCCATCCTAGCAGCCAAGGGAAATAAATCTCTGGCGGCTGAAAAACTTGGCATCCACAGAACAGCCCTATACAAAAAGATTGACAAGTATAAGATTAGTGATGTATAGATATGGATACAGATTTTTAAGATGTGTAGGTTATTAACTACAACAAAAACGACTATTTTCAGAGTATATGTATACCAATGCCTACATATACTCTTTTTTATTTTTATTCAACCTAGGGTAAGCATGGGGATTATTTCTGTAAGCTTGTAATTGCAACAGTTAGATATAAAGCTTAGGGAAATGACATAATTGGCATGATAATTGCTTATATATTAGTGTAGATTAAACAATAATATATCAAATTCAAGCAGGGTAATAGAATAATAAAAAACTATGGGAGGTAGAAAAATGAAGGAAGTTGTTATTGCATCAGCAGTTAGGACCCCAGTAGGAGCATTTGGCGGAATATTTAAGAATGTTTCAGCAGTAGAATTAGGTGTAACAGCCGCAAAAGAGGCCCTAAAGAGGGCAAATCTAGAGCCTGACATGGTAGATGAAGTCATATTTGGCAATGTACTACAGGCGGGACAGGGACAAAATGTGGCTAGGCAGGTATCAATACACACGGGAATACCAGTTGAGGTCCCATCATTTACTGTAAACAAGGTATGCGGTTCAGGGCTTAAAACTGTCACCTTGGCAGCCCAGGCCATCATGGCTGGAGAGGCGGATATTGTATTGGCTGGAGGCACAGAAAATATGAGCCAGGCACCATACCTACTCAAGACATCTAGATGGGGACAAAGAATGGGCAATGGGCAAATGGAAGACTATATGGTCCAGGACGGTTTGACAGATATTTTCAACAATTATCATATGGGTATCACTGCAGAAAACATAGTAGAAAAATACGGCTTTACTCGTCAAATGCAGGATGAACTGTCTTTAACCAGCCAAAATAGGGCTGAAGAGGCAGTAAAGAGTGGAAGGTTCAAAGACGAGATAGTGCCAGTGGAGATTCCACAAAGGAAGAAGGACCCCATAATTGCCGATACTGACGAGTATCCAAAGTTTGGCACTACAATTGAAGTACTGGGGAAATTGAGACCTGCATTTAAGAAGGACGGTTCAGTAACTGCAGGAAATGCCTCAGGAATTAACGACGGTGCAGCAGCCTTGGTCCTAATGAGCAAGGAAAAGGCAGAGGAACTTGGGATTAAACCCTTGGCAACAATAGTTTCCTATGCTTCAGCGGGAGTAGATCCATCAATCATGGGAACAGGCCCAATACCTGCAACAAAGAAGGCCTTGGCTAAGGCAGAAATGACGGTTGAAGACTTAGACCTAATCGAAGCCAATGAGGCATTTGCAGCACAGGCCCTATCTGTAATCGAGGAACTAAAGCTAGATAGATCCATAGTAAACGTAAACGGCGGAGCCATAGCACTGGGACACCCAATCGGGGCTTCAGGGGCTAGGATATTGACTACATTATTGTATGAGATGGAAAAGAGAGACTCCAAGAAAGGCCTAGCTACCCTATGCATAGGCGGAGGACAAGGAATAGCATTGATAGTTAAACGATAATCAGCGGCATGGCCGCACAAGGGAGGTTTTCAAGTGAATAAAATAATTTCTATGGAAGAAGCTATTAGCCATGTCAAAGATGGCATGACCATTATGGTAGGCGGCTTCTTAGGCTGTGGTTCACCACATAGATTAATCGATGCCCTAGTGGAAAAGGGTGTAAAAGATTTAACCTTAATATGCAATGACTCAGGTTTTCCGGATATAGGCGTAGGGAAACTGGTAGTAAATAAGCAAATAAAGAAACTCATAGCATCTCACATAGGTACAAACAGGGAGACTGGAAACCAAATGAATGCTGGGGAAATGGAAGTAGTATTGGTGCCCCAGGGGACCTTAGCCGAGCAGGTAAGGGCCGGAGGTTCAGGTCTAGGCGGATTTCTGACCCCAACAGGTGTGGGAACAGTGGTAGAGGAAGGTAAGGAAAAGATTGAAATAGGCGGGAAGACCTATTTATTGGAACTACCTCTTAGGGCAGATATAGCCTTGATTGCTGGCGAGACCATAGACAAATTTGGAAATATTGTCTATGAAGGTGCCACAAGAAACTTTAACCACCTAATGGCAACTGCGGCAGATACAGTAATAGTTGAGGTGGAAAAGGTAGTAGAAGTTGGAGAACTAGACCCCAACCATGTGGTTACTCCAGGGATATTTGTGAACTATATCGTCAATGGAGGTGACAAGTAGTGGATAAGAAGGAATTTATAGCAAGGCGTGTAGCCAGAGAATTAAAAGATGGAGACGTAGTTAACCTAGGCATAGGATTGCCAACAATGGTAGCTAACCATGTACCAGACTCTGTAAATGTGTTTTTCCAGTCAGAAAACGGCTTTATAGGCCTAGGACCAGCCCCAGAGGAAGGCCATGAGGACCCAAATATAGTAAATGCCGGAGCCCAATGCGTGACCATATTGCCAGGCGGAGTATTCTTTGATTCATCTATTTCCTTTGGCATCATTCGAGGAGGACATGTAGATATTACAGTACTTGGTGCCCTACAGGTAGATGAAAAGGGCAACCTAGCCAACTGGATGATTCCGGGAAAAATGGTACCGGGCATGGGAGGCGCCATGGATTTAGTAACTGGGGCCAAAAAGGTAATTATTGCCATGGAACATACAGTTAAAGGAAATCACAAGATATTAAAGGAATGCAATCTACCCCTTACAGCGGCAGGAGAAGTAAATCTAATAGTCACAGAAATGGGAGTTTTAGAGGTTACGGCTGAGGGCCTAGTCCTCAAGGAGATAAATCCTGAATATAGCCTAGAAGAAGTCCAAGCGGCAACAGAAGCAAAATTGATAGTAGACGAAAACTTAAAAGATATGCTAGTATAGCCAATAGCCCCTAGTCAGGGGCTATTTGTATGTAATTTCCAATTATATAGAATAGTCAGCTTATTAAACTTGCAAAAACAAGGAAAATTGTATATAATTAATCATGGAAACAGTCATAAAAATAACATAAATATAGAAGCAAAAAAAGGACTTTGTATGGAGGAAAAGATGAATGATAATGGAGAGAACAACCACAAAGATACCCTTCAAAACTTAGCTTTAATTGGCCAAATTGGCTTTTCTGTAATCACTCCAATACTACTGGGTGCTTTTATAGGTCAATTTTTGGATAAAAAACTAAGTAAGAGAGGTATTTTTTCTATTATATTCATTATTTTTGGTGCCATCACAGGATTTATATATTTGTTGAAGTTATCCACAAAGAAGTTGGGAAAGAAATAGAAAAACCAGTTAATAGTATTATCATCCTATATTTATGGGAATTTTAACATATTAACATTCAAGTACTTCTTATTAAAGGTGGTGATTATATGGCAAGGGAAGCGATTGAGGCTGTAAAAAATGCAGAGGAAGAAGCCAATGCTATTTTACAGGAGGCAAACCAGGCTTCCAGAGATTTAAGAAAGGAGGCAGAATTATTAGCGGAGGAACAATATAATAAGATTATGGGGGAGGCTGATAAAGAGGCTAGGGATTTTAGAGATAAGGCATTACAGGAAGGGGAAGACGCAGCAAAGCCGATAATTGACAGAGGATCAGAGGAAGCAAAGAAATTAGGAGAGATATCTGACCAGGATTTGGATTCGGCTGTAAATATTATTATTGAGAGGATTGTGAATGTAAATGGCAATAGTTAAGATGAGTAATTTCAGCCTATTTGCCTTTGACTCTGAAAGGGATAAACTTCTCCATGAGCTCCAAAAATTTGGATATGTTCATTTTACAAGCCTCGACAAAAATGAAGACTTAATCGAGGAAGGTTTAGAGCCAGTGGCGATACCTGAAAGCATTGGAGAAGTAGACGAGGAAATTTCCAAGGTTAAATATGCCATTGATCTGCTGACAAAATACTATACAAAAGAAACTGGAATAAAGGCCATGATAAGGGGGATGGATAATCTTAACTTCGAGGAATTAGAAGACAAGGCATCCAAAATAGATTATCTGCCTGTCTACCATGAGCTTAGGGAATTGTCTTCAAAGCTAGATGACATCAATTCCCAGATGAAGGATTTGGGTTCACAAAAAGATGAGTTACACCATTGGAAGGGGCTTGACTATCCCATTGATGAACTAAAAGGGTTTCAAAGGACAAAAATATTCATGGGGACCAGCCCTAAAAAAATGAAAGAAAAGTTTGACAAAGATTTGCTAAACTTAAACCTAACCCATGTGGAGACCATATCTGAAGATAAGGATAGCATCTATTTATTTGCCATGACCTCCATGGAAGAGGCAGAAAAATTCAATGAAATATTGAGAAATTGCGGATTTTCCAATGTCCTTATATCGGGAAAGATGACGGCAAGAGAAGAGATAGAATCCATAGACCAAAGGCTAAGGGAATTAGAAGACAGCAGTCTGGAGCTAAAGGCTTCCGTGGAGAAACTAGCTGACAAGCTTCCCAGCTTCCAAGTGGTCTTTGAATACCTGATGAATAAGAAACTAAGACTTATGGTAGCAGAGGATTTCCTGACTACAGAGAAGGTAAATATAATAAATGGATATATCCCAACAGACTTAAAGGAAGAATTTGAAGGGGCAGTTAAGGGGTCCCTAGAGGACACCTATTATCTCAATATTGAAGAAGCAGCAGAAGATGACCCAGCAGTACCCGTACTACTGAAGAATTCCAGGTTTGCAGAGACCTTTGAATCTCTGACTACCATGTATGCCCTGCCTAGATACAATGAAATAGATCCTACGCCTCTCTTGGCACCATTCTACCTTGCCTTCTTTGGCATGATGGTAGGGGATGCAGGCTATGGGATTTTAATGCTAATAGCTACTTTCTTTGTCCTTAGGCTGGCAAACTTGGGTGATAGCCAGGAAAAGTTTATCAGATTTTTCTACTACCTGAGCTATTCTGTCATCGTATGGGGAGTAGTATTCGGCTCTTATTTTGGCGGAGCCATACCGATCAGGGGACTAATGGACCCAGCTACCCAGTATCAGGAGCTGCTGATTATGTCCATAGTCTTTGGACTGATACACCTATTCTTCGGTCTAGCTATAAATGCATATTTGAGCATAAGGGAAAAAAGGTATTTAGATGCCTTATTTGACGTAGGATTTTGGTATATGGCCGTTGCAGGGGGCATCGTATTTTTGCTTACTACCATGATGCCGCTTGGACCAGCAATCAATACCGTGTCTAAATACGTCATGATAGCAGGTATGGTTGGCATTGTACTCACAGGAGGAAGGGAATCCAAGGGTGTGGCAACCAAGACCATAGGTGGATTATTTAGTTTGTATGGTATTTCCAGTTATGTAGGGGACTTTGTCTCTTATTCTAGGCTAATGGCCCTGGGATTGGCAGGAGGATTCATATCTGCATCCATTAATATGATGGTGGGAATGTTGTTTAACATTGGTTTTATAGGCATAATCTTGGGAGTCGTAGTATTCCTTGGTGGACAATTGTTTAACCTATTTTTAAGCCTTCTGGGGGCCTATGTCCATACATCTAGGCTGACCTATGTAGAGTTCTTCAGTAAATTCTACGAAGGTGGCGGGGAGTTCTTTAGAGTTTTTAGAAATAAGGCCAAATATATAAATTTAAAATAAATGGAGGGAAATACAAATGACATTTTCAGAGTTTTTAGTATCACATGGTGGAATATTTTTCGCAGGACTTGGAATAGCCGTTGCAGTATTTTTATCTGGCATAGGTTCTGCTAAAGGCGTTGGATTAGTTGGTGAAGCAGCATCGGGACTTATGATTGAAGAACCTGAAAAGTTTGGTAAATCCTTAGTTCTTCAACTTTTACCTGGTACACAAGGGCTTTATGGTTTTGTTATTGGATTGATGTTGTTGGGTAAACTGGATGCTTCATTGGGTTTGGCCGAAGGCATGTACCTATTTGCTGCCAGTCTGCCAGTTGGATTTGTCGGTTGGATGTCTGCTATAGCTCAAGGTAAAACTGCAGCAGCAGGTATTGCCATACTTGCTAAGAATGAAGAGCAGTCAACTAAGGGTATTATCTACGCTGTAATGGTAGAGACCTATGCATTGTTATCCTTCGTTATCTCTCTAATTCTAATAAATGCAGTTAGCTTCTAAATTACCTAAGGATGTGAAAAAATGTCAAATTTAGAAAATCTTGTACAAAAGATACTTGACGATGCAAGGGAAAAAGCAAGTATTATAAAAGAAGAGGCCAATAAGGTCAAAGATGAAATAGTAAACTCCAAGTTAAGGGAAGCCAATGAGGAGAAGAAAAGATTATTAGACAGATCTGTAAGGGAAGCTAATTTGGCAAAGGAAAGGGTAATATCTGGAGCAGAGCTCAAGGCTAGAAATGAAATACTATTTGAAAAGCAAAAAGTAATAGAAAGGGTATTTAAATTAGCAGGAGAGAGACTTGCAGATTTAGATGAAAATAGATATGTTTCATTCCTTACGGAAACCCTAAAGGGCCTCCAATTGACGGGAGAAGAAATTTTAGTAGTACCTATGCAGATGAGGGCTAAGGTTAAGAAACTTAAGCTGCACAAGAATATATCAGATGAGGAAACTGTGGAATCTGGGTTTTTAATTAAAGACAAGGGCATAATTTTAAATTATACCTTTGATTCCCTGGTTGAACACTATAAAGAAGAATTAGAAACGGAAATAGCAGGTGAGCTCTTCAAAGAATAGGAGTGATTTCATGGACAGAATGGATTATATCCAAGCTGTGACTAGAACCAGAGTCCTTGAAACTAGACTCCTTTCAAGGGCCAGACTGGAAAGAATGGTAGATGCTAAGGATATGGAGGACCTGCTCAAGGTCCTGGGCGAGACTGAATATGCCAATGTCATGGGAGGTCTAGCCAGAGTAGAGGAATACGAGAGGATACTTTCCTCCGAATTAGAGAGAGTCTACAAGTTAATGTATGAAATAAGCAAGGATCGGATAGTAGTAGATTTATTGGCTTTGAAATACGATTATCATAATCTAAAAGTAGTGATAAAGGAAAAGATTCTCCAGAAGGATCTGGAAGAAATGTATATGTCCATAGGAAGTATGGACTTCTTAAAAATAAAGATGGATTACTTGGCTGGCAACTTGAGGGACATGGACCCCAATCTAAGGGAGGCCATAGAGGAAGTAGAAAGGGACTTTGAGATAAACGAGGACCCGCAAAGGATAGATATAATCATAGACAAATACTACTTTAGCCACCTATATCAATTGGCAGAAAGTACAGATATACCTTTATTCATAGATTATGTGAAGGATTTAATCGATTTTACCAATATCAGAACCCTCATAAGGGTAAAGAAGCAAAACAAGGATATTAAGTTTCTGGAGGAGGTAGTAGTCCCCAATGGCAAGATAGCTAGGGATGACATAGTCCTATCTATAAATGATTCCATAGAGGGGATTGCTGCAAAATTTAAATCCTATGATGTGGGCCCTGATATAAGGAAGGGATTGGAGAAATATCAGGAGTCAAATCGCCTATCGGAGTTTGAAAAGCTAATGGACGATTATCTAATGGATATAAACAAACCATCTAAATACGTGAATTTCGGGCCTGAACCCATATTTTCCTATATATTAGCCAAGGAAACTGAGATAAAGGCCTTAAGGATTATAATGGTATCTAAACTCAATAAGCTTTCTCCAGATGACATTAGAGAAAGGTTGCGTGATCTATATGTATAAGGTTGCTGTAGTTGGAGACAAGGACTCAATCCTTGGCTTTAAGGCACTGGGCATAGATGCCTTTCCAGTAATAGACAAGGATGAAGCCAGGAGAATTGTAGACACCATAGCGAGGGACGATTATGGGATTATATTTATTACAGAGCAAATGGCCAGTTTAATACCTGATACCATAGAAAGGTATAACAACGAGACAATTCCTGCAGTAATCTTAATACCAAGCAATCAAGGGACCTTGAATATTGGCATGGATAAGATAAACAAGAATGTGGAAAAAGCTGTAGGAACAAATATTTTATAAAAGGAGAGGGCTTATCTTGAAAGTAGGAAAAATAATTAAAGTATCTGGGCCCTTAGTAGTAGCTGAGGGTATGGATGAAGCTAATGTATTTGATGTGGTTCAAGTTTCAGATAATAAGCTCATCGGTGAAATAATTGAGATGAGAGGGGATAAAGCCTCTATTCAGGTATATGAGGAAACTACAGGCATTGGCCCCGGAGAACCTGTATATACTACGGGAGAGCCTCTTTCTGTAGAGCTAGGTCCTGGTCTTGTAACAGCCATGTTTGACGGAATACAAAGGCCCCTAGAGTCTATCAGAGCAATAGCAGGGGACTTCCTGACCAAGGGTATAGAAATGCCAGCCCTTGACAGGGACAAAAAATGGCACTTCAAGCCTACAGTAAAGGTAGGGGACCAAGTCGAGGCAGGAGACATCATAGGGACAGTAAATGAAACTACTGTGGTAGAGCATAAGATTATGGTGCCACCAGGAGTATCTGGAAAGGTGAAATCCATAGAAGAAGGAGAATTTACTGTAGTAGAGACAGTATGTCAAGTAGAAGGAGATAGGGACTACGACATTCAAATGATGCACAAATGGCCTGTTAGGAAGGGCAGACCCTATAGAAGAAAGTTAAACCCTGATGAACCATTAATTACAGGTCAAAGGGTAATAGATACCTTCTTCCCAGCAGCAAAGGGAGGAACAGCAGCAGTACCAGGGCCATTTGGTTCAGGTAAGACTGTTGTACAGCATCAACTGGCAAAATGGGCAGATGCTGAAATAATCGTATATGTAGGCTGTGGCGAGCGGGGCAATGAAATGACAGACGTACTTATGGAGTTCCCTGAAATAAAGGACCCAAGAACTGGAGAGTCCTTGATGATGAGGACCATCCTAATAGCAAATACGTCCAACATGCCCGTTGCAGCTAGGGAAGCTTCCATATATACAGGTATAACCATAGCCGAGTATTTCAGAGACATGGGCTATTCCGTAGCCATAATGGCAGACTCCACCTCTAGATGGGCAGAGGCCCTAAGGGAAATGTCCGGTAGGCTTGAGGAGATGCCAGGGGACGAAGGATATCCAGCCTACTTGGCTTCAAGGGCAGCAGAGTTTTACGAGAGGGCAGGTAAGGTAGTATGCCTTGGCAATGACTCCAGAGTAGGGGCCCTGACTGTAATAGGTGCCGTATCGCCTCCGGGAGGAGATATATCGGAGCCAGTATCCCAGGCTACGCTTAGGATAGTAAAGGTCTTCTGGGGCCTAGATGCCAGTCTCGCCTATAGGAGACATTTCCCAGCAATAAACTGGTTAAACTCCTATTCCCTCTACCAAAACAAGGTAGATGAGTGGATGGATGGAAATATAGACAAGGAATTCTCAGAAAATAGGATAAAGGCCATGGCTCTACTACAAGAAGAGTCTAGCCTACAGGAAATAGTCAGGTTGGTAGGTAGGGATTCCCTATCGGAAACAGACCAATTGAAATTAGAGGCATCCAAGTCCATCAGGGAGGACTTCTTGCAGCAAAATGCCTTCCACGAGGAAGACACCTATACCTCCCTAGACAAGCAAAATCTAATGCTGAAGATGGTATTGGCCTTCTATGAAGAGGGCAGAAGGGCATTAAACAGCGGGGTATATCTAAGTGAATTATTGGATTTACCAGTCAGGGATAGGATAGCAAGGGCCAAGTACCTGGCAGAGGACAAATTGACCGATATACAAGAGGTCATAGACGATATAACAAAGAGCATGGAAGAACTAATAAGCAAAGGAGGTATCCTTAATGCTTAAAGAATACAGGACAGTATCAGAAGTAGTAGGACCCCTGATGATGGTAGAAGGTGTAGAAGGGGTAAAATACGAAGAACTAGTAGAGATAGAAATCCAAACAGGAGAGAAGAGAAGGGGCAGGGTCCTAGAGGTTGCAGGGGACAAGGCCATGGTACAGCTTTTCGAAGGCTCCTCTGGAATAAATCTAAAGAATACCAAGGTTAGATTTTTAGGGAAACCTCTAGAGCTAGGAGTATCCTTTGATATGATAGGAAGGATATTTGACGGCCTAGGCAGGCCAATAGACGACGGTCCAAAGCTCATTCCAGAGAAGAGACTGGACATAAACGGCGTACCTATGAACCCAGTGGCCAGGGATTATCCATCGGAGTTTATTCAGACTGGGATTTCGGCCATAGACGGATTAAACACCCTGGTTAGGGGACAGAAACTACCTATCTTCTCAGGTTCAGGACTTCCCCATGCGGAGCTAGCTGCACAAATTGCTAGGCAGGCTAGGGTATTGGGCGAAGGGGAAAAGTTCGCCGTAGTATTCGGAGCCATGGGTATAACATTTGAAGAAGCACAGTTTTTCATAGACGACTTCAACAGGACTGGGGCCATAGACAGGGCAGTATTATTTATGAACCTTGCAGATGACCCAGCCATAGAGAGGATTGCAACTCCCCGTATGGTATTGACCTCGGCAGAGTATCTGGCCTATGAGAAGGATATGCACGTATTGGTAATCCTTACAGACCTTACCAACTATGCCGAAGCCCTAAGGGAGACTTCTGCGGCTAGAAAGGAAGTCCCCGGCAGGAGGGGTTATCCAGGTTATCTATATACCGACCTTTCAACTATATATGAAAGGGCAGGCAGGATAAAGGGCAGATCTGGTTCAATTACCCAGATTCCAATCCTTACCATGCCTGAGGACGATATAACCCACCCCATACCAGACCTTACAGGCTATATCACAGAGGGACAAATTATCCTATCTAGGGACTTGCACAAAAAGGGTATAGAGCCTCCAATTGACGTACTTCCATCCCTATCAAGGCTAAAGGACAAGGGAATTGGAAGGGATAAGACTAGGGAAGACCACGCTGACACCATGAACCAGTTGTTTGCGGCCTATGCTACAGGCAAGGAGGCTAGAGAATTGGCAGTTATCCTGGGAGATGCAGCCCTATCGGATACAGACAAGGCCTTTGCCGCATTTGCCGACGAATTTGAAAAAAGGTATGTAAGCCAGGGCTATGTAAACAATAGGCAAATCCTGGATACTCTTGAGCTGGGCTGGGATCTACTGAAACTATTGCCTAGGACAGAACTCAAGAGAATCAGAGACGAGTACCTAGAGAAATATCTTCCCCTAGACGAAAAAGGAGCTGAAGATATTGGCTAAACTCAATGTGAAACCTACCCGAATGGAGCTAACAACCCTTAGGAGGAGACTGGTAACTGCCAAGAGGGGGCACAAGCTCTTGAAGGATAAGCAGGATGAGCTGATGCGAAGGTTTATTGAAATGATTAGGAAAAACAAGTCTCTGAGGGAAGATGTGGAAAAGGAGTTACACGGCTCTTTTCAAGAATTTTTGATGGCAAGTGCTGTCATGTCTCCGGAAATATTGGAGCAGGCAGTGGCATATCCAAAGGAAAGTATATCTGTAGATATAAAAAAGAAAAATATAATGAGTGTCAATGTCCCCGCCATGAACTTCATCAGAAAGTTGGAGGGGGACCAAGGCAGCATTTATCCCTATGGATTTGCCCAGACCTCATCAGAGCTGGACGACGCCATCTCAAAGCTATACGATATACTGCCAAAGCTCTTGTCTTTAGCAGAAATAGAGAAGGCAACCCAGCTAATGGCAGATGAAATCGAAAAGACTAGAAGAAGGGTAAATGCCCTGGAATACAGGACCATACCCGACCTTGAGGAGACCATTAGGTATATTAGAATGAAATTAGATGAAAGCGAAAGGTCCTCCATTACTAGGCTGATGAAGGTCAAGGATATTATTCATAAAGAAGCATAAAAAAATTTATATTAGGTATAAAAAGTGCCCTCCTTTGGTAATACTTTTACCATAGGGAAAGGGCACTTTCTTAAATTAAATGTTTTGTCCCCCTTTACATTTTTTAGGGAAGCCCTTTCCTTAAAATACAAGGAGGGATTGGGATGAAAAAAATACTTATATTTGCACTTATTGTACTCTTACTAATACCTACATTTACCATGGCGGGGAAAAAATACACAGAGGAAGAAATTTTACTTGGTATGCTCAGGGAGTTGAGGGGAGACTTCTTAGAGGGGGAAATAAATATGGGGGGAAGCCTATTAGATAGGTTTATAGGAGCCCAAGAAATAAAAGAATTGGGGGACAGGGTCAAGGAAAGACTTGAAATTTGGGAAATAGAAAGGGAAGAGGTCCATGACGAGGATTTCAGCCACCTGGCCATTTATGGTTATAATGTGGAGGAAAACCCGGTAACCGTAATACTTTCCTCCTTCCAAGACTTCCAGACAAATATTGGGGAGACAACTCTTTTCGTCAATGTGATAAAAGATGATGCAAATTTTAATATTAATGATATAATAGATAAAATAGAAAATATATTTTCAGACTTTGGCAGGACTGCGGACCTTACCACTTGCGTGATTGGAACCATAGAGGGCAGACTGAATTCAAATCATATGGAAATGTATGGTAAGAAGGCCATGAAAAAGTACAGGGGAAAAATTGTAGAGAAATATGTGGACCAGCTCATGTCCAGTTTTACCATATATACACCCCTTATAGAGAATCATATATTTTCCTATGAGAAAAGAGTTAATTTAAACATGGCAATAAGGTATAATGAATATGAGAACAAAACCTATATTTGGATTGGAACACCTATTATCACCACGGGATACTAAGAATAGGAGGAGATGTATTTGAGTAATATAATGGTGGAAAAGAGCCCACCCCTTAGGGGAAGAGTCAAGATTTCTGGTGCGAAAAATTCTGCTCTCCCAATATTGGCAGCATCAATTTTAGGTACTGAAGATATAATACTGGAAGATGTGCCAAACTTAAAGGATATTGAGGTAATGAGTGAGGTTCTCACATCCTTGGGGGCAAGAGTCGAGAAATTAGATAAGGGTATTATAAAGATAAATTCATCCAATATAAATAATTATGAAACCAGATACGAGCTAATGAGCAAGATGAGGGCATCTTTTTTAGTTATGGGGCCACTTTTAACTAGGCTGGGAAGGACAAAGACCTCTCTGCCGGGGGGCTGTGCCATTGGAACTAGGCCCATAGACCTGCACCTAAAGGGCTTTAAGGCCCTGGGAGCAATAGTAGATACAGACCATGGCAATATAGGTGCCAGTGCAGAGGAACTCATAGGTAGCAAGATTTACCTGGACTTTCCCTCTGTAGGTGCCACGGAAAATATCATAATGGCAGCTACAATGGCCAAGGGAGAGACCATCATAGACAATGCGGCCATGGAACCGGAGATTGTAGATTTGGCAAACTTTCTCAACAAGCTAGGTGCCAATATAAAGGGGGCAGGGACCTCCACCATTAGGATAAGAGGAGTAGAAAAGTTAGGAGGGGGGACCCATTCCATCATACCCGATAGGATTGAGGCGGGGACCTTCATGGTAGCCGCCGCCATAACAGGCGGAGATGTAATAGTAGAAAATATCATAGGCAGCCATATCAAGCCCATCATAGCAAAACTAAAGGAAACTGGTTGCACAGTCATAGAAAACGACGACAGCGTAAGGGTCATAGGGACTAAGAAGCTCAAGGCCATAGATATAAAGACCCTGCCCTATCCAGGATTTCCAACGGATATGCAGGCCCAGTTTATGGCACTTATGAACCTATGCGAGGGCACATCAGTTGTTATAGAAACAGTTTTTGAAAATAGGTTTATGCATGTGGATGAACTAAAGAGAATGGGAGCAGATATAAAGATAGATGGCAGGTCCGCAATTATTCAAGGTGTTAGCGGTTTAACTGCTGCACCAGTCAAGGCTACGGATTTGAGGGCAGGGGCAGCCCTGGTATTGGCAGGATTGGTAGCAGATGGAGTTACAGAAATAGGCAATATCTACCATATAGACAGGGGATACGACAGCATAGAGGAGAAATTTACAAGTCTAGGTGCAAAAATATACAGGAAGTAGGATAGCCTTGGCAGATGCCAAGGTTTTTTTATGCCATTATTAATTTAATAACCATCATATTTTCTTTTTTCCTTCATATTATGATATAAGGGGATTTAGGTGCATTCATTTAAATCCATCTGTGAGCCTGGATATAGACTTATAATATCAAGAGGATGAGGAGAAGATAATGAGAAAACTTGGAATATACGCACTGGTAGTCTTGGTAATAACTATAATCTTGCCTACAGTTATTGTTAAGGCTCTTAATTTTGTGCCTAGGGAGGAAGAGGTAGATGCGGCGGCAGACTACATAGAACCCAAAACCATAGACAGGAAAAGTCCAATAAAATTAAATAAAAAGATAGACAAGTTGAAGATATATAATAATTACAGCAAGGAAGTAGAGGAAATCCCCATCGACGACTATATAAAAGGGGTAGTAGCCGCAGAAATGCCGGCTGAATTTCATATGGAAGCCCTAAAGGCCCAGGCTGTAGCGGCCCGAACCTATGCCATATTCAGGAGCCTGAAATATCCCCAGGGACACCCGGATCACTTAGGGGCGGCCCTATGCAATGGGGTCCACTGTCAGGCCTATCTATCCCTAGAGGAACTGGAGGATATTCACGGCAGTTCCTGGGTTGAAAATTACTGGGCCAAGATAGAGGAGGCAGTGGACACTACAAGAAACCTTGGAATATTCTATGATGGGGAAATAATTGAGCCCCTATACCACTCTACATCTGGAGGGTGGACAGAGGATGCCAGAGAGGTGTTTGCCCTAAGCCTTCCATATTTAAAATCTGTACCCAGCCCCAATGAAGAGGAAGCGCCCAGATTTAAAAGTATACTGACCATGGCAATAGACGATTTCATAGCAAAGATAAAATCGGCCTACCCAAAGGTAAATATAAGCAGGGAAAATATC
>JBBAEY010000048.1:0-18013 GCA_041655755.1 Tissierellaceae bacterium | reverse complement strand
GGGCGGAACGGAGTCGGCAGCAGCAGAGCCATTGGCTATATTTCCCCCTATGGTTCCCATATTTCTGATCTGGGGAGAACCCACCATCTTACATGCCTTGTGGAGACCTAGAAGGTTTCCAAGGAAGAGGTCAGACTCCACTATTTGCGTAAAAGTCACTCCACCGCCAATGCTTATATGGTCCCCATGGTCTACTATTTCCTTTAATTCATCTATTTTACTAATATCAATTAACACCTCAGGTGATATTTTCTCATTTCTCAGGGCTATTACAACATCAGTGCCGCCAGATATTATCTTTGCATTGGCACCGTATTTGTGGAGCAATTCCACTACTTGGTCTATTTTCTTTCCCTTATATACTTCTTTTAAGGTCATATTTACACCCCTTACTAGATTCTAGTGTTTAAAAAGCCGCCTCCATTTGAGGCGGCTCCTTAATTACATAAATACTTCTTTTAGCACGAATAATACTGCCAAGACATACATTATGGCTGATACTTCCTTTGGTCTTCCTGCTAGGACCTTCAATATTACATAGGATACCATACCAAATACAATACCTTCAGCTATACTATAGCCAAATGGCATCATAACTATTGTCAAAAATGCTGGTATAGCTTCTGTATAATCGTCTAGGTCTATTTCCTTTATTGGGCTCATCATGAAGAGTCCAACTAAGATAAGTGCTGGTGCTGTTGCAGCTCCAGGAATCATTAGGAAGAATGGTGAGAAGATCAAGGCCAGTGCAAATAGAATTGCTGTTGTAAATGAAGTAAGACCTGTTCTTCCGCCTTCTGCTACTCCTGCTGCCGACTCGACAAATGTAGTAACTGTCGAAGTACCCAAGCAAGCACCTACTGTTGTACCTACGGCATCTGCCAATAGGGCTTGTTTTACCTTTGGCAATTGTCCGTTTTCGTCTAACATTCCAGCCTTAGATGAAACACCAATCAAGGTACCTATGGTGTCGAAAATATCTACGAACAAGAATGTAAATACTATTACCAACATATCCAGAGTAAAGATATTAGACCACTCGAATTTAAAGGCTACTGGTGCTAGTGATGGTGGCATTGATATAAATCCAGCTTCTGGTAATGTTGTTACGCCAAGGGGTAGGCCTACTATAGTTGTGATGACTATACCAAAGAATAGGGCTCCCTTAACCTTTTTAGCCAATAAAAATCCAGTTATAACTAAGCCTATAATCGCCAATAGGGCTTCTGGTGAAGATAGGTCCCCAAGGCCTATTACTGTACCTGCGTCGTTGACTACTACTCCAGCATTTGAGAACCCTATTAGGGCTATGAATAGTCCTATACCTACTGATACCGCTTTCTTTAGGTTCATAGGTATTGAGTTGAATATGGCTTCTCTTACTTGGAAGAATGATAATATTATGAAAATAATCCCTTCAATGAAAACTGCGGTCAATGCATATTGCCAGCTATATCCCATCCCAAATACGACTGAATAAGTAAAGAATGCGTTTAGTCCCATACCAGGAGCTAGTGCAAAGGGATAATTAGCCATAAAAGCCATTATTAGGGTAGCTATGAGTGATGAAATTGCTGTAGCTGTAAATACTCCACCAAAATCCATACCTGAATCCGACAATATTAATGGGTTTACTATCAGGATATAGGCCATGGTCATAAAGGTGGTAAGGCCTGCTAAAACTTCGGTTTTTACGTCTGTTCCATGTTCCTTCAGCTTAAACTGATTTTCAAAAAATCCAACATTTGTTGCTTTTTCACTAGACATAATATTCCTCCTTTATAATTTAATTTAATAATAAAATTTGCCCTCCTTTCTATTTATTAAATTGAAGCTAATCTTTTATCTATAAATGATTATCATGCTTTCCTATTCAACTATTGGAGGTAAAATCTTGAAGTTGTTGACATCCACTATACCCTTATCTGTAAGCTTCCACTCAGGACTGGTGGATAAGGCCATGAAAGATAGGTGCATAAGTGGAGCATGTATTGTACAGCCCAGGTCCTTTACTATAATTTCTTCTACTTCTGCAATCTTTTTACTTACTTCGTGGCCGTCTAGTTCGTCGGTAATTAGCCCTCCTACGGGCAATCTCATTTCTGATAGTATCCTACCCCTATTGGCTACAGCTATTCCACCGCCCATTTCTATAACTGCATTCACAGCTAGGGTCATATCCCTGAGATTTGTGCCCACTGCCATAATATTGTGGGTGTCGTGGGCTACGGACTCTGCAAAGGCTCCCTCCCTTAGGCCAAAGCCCTTGGCAAAGGATTTACCAATGGATTTGGATCTGTTGTATCTCTCTACACAGGCCATGTGTATAAGATCCTTAGATGTATCTGCCTCTACCACACCTCTGTTTGATCTGAGGTATTCTTCACCTTTTCCTGTTAGGTTTTGATCTGGTATTACTTCTATATATCTAGCCCTTACTTCTGAAGAATCAGATCTGATTTCCAAATCTTCCTCTTTAATTGGGCCTATTTTTACAGACTGTTTTACTTCGTCAGGATATGTGTATCTAGGTAAATCTATTAGGAGCTCTCCATTTGAAGCTACCAATTCACCCTTTAGAAATACTCCTGCTATGGTCATCTCATATAGGTCGTCTATAATGGCTATATCTGCCTGTTTGCCTGGAGATAGTACCCCTACATGGTCCAGTCCAAAGTATGTGGCTGGGTTTATGGTTGCCATTTGGATTGCCTCTGCTGGGCTGACTCCTTCCTTGATCGTTCTCCTGATTATTTCATTCATATGGCCTAGGCTTTCTAGGTCTGCCGCCACCATATCATCTGTGGCCAATATGGCACGTCTGGAATCCATCTTCTCCTCTGTAACTGCCCTGATACATTCAGCCATGTTTTTCTGAGTGGAACCTTCCCTCATAAAGAGGTAAACTCCTTGTCTAAGCTTCTCTACTGCCTCTGCTTTTGTAGTCGTTTCATGGCAGGAGGCCTTTCCTCCAGTAGCCAGTATATGGGCTGCCAGTTCGTTGCCGAAAAGCTCCGGTGCATTACCGTCTACTACCATGTTTTTGGACCTAGCATAGCTAGTAGAAGCTAGGAGGTCTGTAATCACCTCTGGTGTATTTCTATAGACGTGCTTTACATTGCTAAATCCTTGCAGCTCTCCAATCCCTATAATGTTCTTGTAGTTTAATAAATCCTCCATGTCCTTTGAACTGACGTCATAGCCCGGTGTTTCCATTCCAGGGCTGTCGGGTACTAGGGCAGGCACTACAAGGTAGACATTTGAAGGGACATTGTCGACTTCATCTGCCATGGCCTTCATGCCCATGGTCCCAAGAGCATTCCCTATCTCATGGGGATCTGCTACTAGGGTTGTAGTCCCAGAAGGTATTGAAAGTCTGGAAAATTCAGTTATTGTAAGCATACTGGATTCAAAGTGCATATGGGAATCCATAAATCCAGGGGATAGGTATTTCCCACTCACATCTATGACGGTGGTTTCTGGTCCTATTAAATCTCTACAGTCTCCCACCAAGATGATGTATTTATGTTTTATGGCAATATCCGCCTTATATATTTCTCTAGTAATTACATTTACCACCTCACCGCCAGTAAGGACAGTGTCGGCAAATTCTTTTGTACCCATTAGAGCATCTATGGAAGATCTGTATTCCATTGCCATCTTTATATAATTGGTGTCTTTCAAGCTAATTCCTCCCTTCTATGATTTATCTAATAGGGCTTTATTTATGTCTATTTCGTCGATAATCCCTACTATGGCCGCGTCTATGGGTGCATCCATCTTTCTAGCTCCAATCCTACTGGCAGTACCAGTAGTAAAGGCCACTAGCTCACCTATTCCAGCACCTACAGTATCTACGGCTATGATTGGGTCTCCCTTGGGCATTAAATCAATATTGAGAGGCTGGGTTACCATTAATTTTGAACCAACTAATTTTTCGTCTTTTCTAGTTGCAACTATTGTTCCTATTACTCTTCCAATTCGCAATTCTAGCCCCCCTATTTAATATCAATTATAATATTTTTTTCACTTGCTCTATCTTTTGCCAAAGGAGTAATTATACTTCCCTTTGGCAGCATTAAGTTAGTATTTGGGGTCATGGACAATATATCTCTTTCTACCAGCACCCTAGCACTAGTCTCTTGGGAATTAACTGGTATAGGAGAGTCTGTATTGGGTCCTATAAATACCTGCTTATAGCTAGTGGAATTTATTTCTTCAGCCCCCATATCCTTCAATGTAGATATATGGCTTTCAATCATAGTAGATATGGCCTTATTTTTGCTTTCCTCACCCAGATAATTCCTTACGGAACTATAGTCCAGATATACCTTTTTCCCTTGATAGAGAAAGGTCCATATGACATTTGACACAAAGCTATCTACCATGCCTAGAGCCACCTTGGACAATGTATTCATGGTGATATTGGGGCCTATTATAATTGAATACTCTCTACTTATATCTTGAAGTTTAAAAATATCCTCTTCCCTATATATTTTATGTGGGGATAAATCATTTATAATCCTATTTGTATCTATTATCCTATCCGCCATAAATGAAAAGCCTAGGGATATATTTAGTCCTCTTTGCTTTAAATCCTTTAATTCCCTCAACCTGTCTTCTAACTTAATTGTGGAACCATTGAATACCACCAAGGCACTTTTGCTGTCAGGGTCGACTCTACCTTGAAGCCTTCTAGATATATCCTCCAATACATTTGAAGTTATACTTGTTTTCATCTAAAACACTCCAATTTATTATTCGTATTGTGTCAATATTACCCTTTCTACCTCAGCGTGTGGTCTTGGTATTACGTGTACAGAATGTAGTTCTCCTACTGCCCTTGCTGCCTCAGCACCTGCATCTACTGCAGCTTTTACAGCACCTACATCTCCTCTTACCATTACTGTTACAAGGCCATAGCCGATTTTTTCATATCCAATAAGTGCTACATTTGCCGCCTTTACCATGGCATCTGCTGCCTCGATACTGCCAACCAATCCTTTTGTTTCAACTAATCCTAAAGCTTGACTCATTCTTATTCCTCCTTTATTTTCATTGCAAATTATGGTTTTTGGACCAATTTCCCTTACTTCTTATTTTCTTCTTTTACTTCACTGGTCTTTGCCGCCTTCTTTGCCGCCTTTTTTTCTGCTTTTTGTTTTTCTTCGCCCTTGTGTAAGTTTTTCCCAAACTTCTGTATTAAAGCATCGACTTCGTCATGGGGTCTAGGAATTACGTGAGACGCAAATACCGTTCCGACTCTATTGCCAGCCTCCACACCTGCATCCACCGCTGCCCTTACAGCAGCAACTTCACCAGCTATTTGAATATTAACCCCGACTGCTTTTCCTACTCCAATTATCTTTTCGAATCCAACTAAGGTAACTTCTGCAGCTTTACTAGCTGCATCCAAGGCAGCGACTGCGGTAGTTAATCCCAATGCTTCTATAAGGCCTAATGCTTTGCTCATAATACACCTCCGCCTTTATTAATAGTTGTTCCTAATTCTCTTTGCCGCTTCTTCCAAACTTATCTTTTTATTTGCTCCACTACTTTCGACTACTCCCTTCTCTCTTTTTATGAGAGATCTTATCCAGCCTTCTTCTTGGGCTCCAAGATTGGAAGCCCCTGTCTGATTATATGTCTCTTTGCTTGCAAGGGGTTTGTTTTCTACTGTATTTCCCATTGCAACCCTAGACAATGGATTTACCATAATTATTCACCACCATCAAAATCAAATAACTTATCCACTTCTTCATGTGGCCTAGCCACAACATTGGCAGAAACAACTTCTGCTACTGAACCTGCCCTTTCCTTGGCAGCTTCCACTGCAGAAGTGACTGCGGCCACCTCTCCTGTCACTGTGACTGATACTAATCCAGAACCAACTATTTGAAAGTCGGCAATCTTTACATTAGCAGCCTTAACCATGGCATCTGCAGCTTCAATGGCTGCATTTAAGGATCTGGTCTCCACCATTCCCATAGCTTCTCTCATATACACCCTCTCCCTTCCATGTATTTTGAAGGTTTATTTCTTACTTAAATGTTGGAAAAGTACCTCTTCATATCTATATTATCATATTTTGGTATGATTGCCCTACTGAACTTTCCTGATTCGTCATCTATAGGCCTTGTAGCATCTATACCCACCTTGTCTGTCACTCCCCTTAGGTCATGGGATGGTTCCAAAGATGAACCTAAGGCCCCTTCTACTATGGTAAAGTCCATAGAGGCCTGAGCCCTGGTGGTGACTGCCCACTCAATTTCCTGTGAATCGAATATATCCACGTCTTCGTCTACTATTACCACGTGCTTCAAGTCCTTGTTTAGACCAAGGGCAGCCAAAATAGCTGTCTTCCCATCTCCTTCTCTTTGCTTCCTGATGGATATACAGGCATTGAACCTATATCCTCCGCCTTCTGTCACATAAACGTCCACCACATCTACCTGGTTTTTAAGGTGGTAGTATAGCTCGATCTCCCTTATAAGTCCATTGGACACGTGCTCCTCCCTACATGGGAAGGCTGTTTGATATATGGGCTTATTCCTGTGGAGCATGGCGTCTATTTCTATAACTGGGTGGGGAGCCTGTGGCCCATAATAACCCATTAGTTCCCCAAAGGGTCCTTCTAATTCCCTGACACCGGGTACTATCCTGCCTTCTAAAACAATTTCACTATCCGCTGGCACCAACAAGTCTACCGTTTCACATGCCACTAGTTCCAAGGCCTTACCCCTTAATCTTGAATCTATCTCGTATTTGTCAACCCCATAGGAGGCTGAACTGTATTGGGATGCCATCAAGAAGGGAGCATCATAGCCCAATATTATGGCTACTTCCAAGGCCTTACCCTCTTTCTCTAGCCTTAAAAAGTCATTGGTGAGCTTTGGCGATGCTATAAGTGCGGAGAGCTTGTTGCCTCCATTTACCTGAAATCTCCTAATAGAAGTAAAAAACTTACCTGAATCAGGATCCTTTACTACCATTATACCTGCTGTAATAAATGTAGATGAGTCCTTTTCTTGGAACCTATTTATGGGCAGCATTTTTTGCAAGTCTATCTTGTTTTTTATTATGTTCTCCCTTACCGGCCCATCTTTGACTATCTTATAGGGCTGGGGATTTACCAGTGCATCCATGAACCTTTCTATCCTGTTTTGATGGTTGATATTGAGAAGGTCATAAAGTATCTCCCTGTCTCCGTAAAGCCCTCCTACTGAAGCCATGGAGTATCCCTTAACCTTGTTAAACAAAATAGGTCTTTTGTTATTCAGCTTTTTTAGCACAGCCCCCATCTCATATTCTGCGTCTACTTCCCTGTTGGTCTCCAGCAATGAATTTCTTTGTCTAAGTTTATCAAGAGTGGTCCTAAGCATATTTTCCCCCCTTTCTATAATCCCTTCCATCTATTTACAAGGTTGTTGTCTATTTTTAGCATATCCAACAATCTACCTGTCATATTGATTACAATATCCTCAATGCTTTGAGGATGATTGTAAAATCCTGGGCTTAGGGGAAATATGGTGACTCCCATTTTGGAAAGCTTCAGCATGTTTTCCAAATGAATGGAACTAAGGGGTGTCTCCCTTGGGACCAAAATCAAGTCCCGTCCCTCTTTCATGGTCACGTCACAAGCCCTAGTAAGCAATGAATCAGAATATCCAGAGGCAACTGCTGACAAGGTCTTCATAGAACATGGCACTACAACCATTTTATCCACCTTAAAGGAACCACTAGCTATGGGAGCTGCAAAGTTTTTGTTGTCGTGAAAATAAGTTGCAAAGGATTTTAGTTCTTCTAGGCTTACATCTGTCTCGTGATTGGTTACATATTCTCCCATGGTGGATACTACCAAATGGGTTTCGATATTCAGTTCCTTCAGGGCCTTCAAAAGTGATATGGCATAAATAGCGCCACTGCCTCCTGATACACCAACTACTATCTTCATTAATTTCCCCTCTTTCTATGTATCATAGGGCAGACAAGACTGCCTGCCCTTGTTTTCTAACTTGCTTATTTTACCTTGTTCTCTGGATCTCCGCCGCCTACCCATGGGTCTATGCCTTTTTCCCAAGCATCCTTATACTCGTCAAAGGTCATTAGCTTGGTAAATATACTTAGGTCGACTAGGCCAGCTTCGTGCATTTCCTGAGTCTTTGAATGGATTGCATCGGTTAGGGAAATAACCTTGTATGCCCTTGCCAAGGCGTCAGTAGCTGTACTCCTTACACATACATTGGTCCAGGTCCCTGTAACTATTACTGTGTCTATGTTTTCTTCCCTTAGGAAGAGGTCTAAATCAGTGTATTGGAATCCGCTGTGTCTCCTCTTCTTTACAATATACTCGTCGCCTTCAGGCTTTAACTCTGGAACAAAGTCTGAACCCCAAGTGCCGTCCACAGCATGAACTGGTCTAACCTTGAAGTCGGCGTCGTTTTTCCTGTGGGCTTCTTGAATGTGAACTAGTTGAATGTCGTCTTTTCCTTCTGCGTTTCTAGCCCTTACCCACTTAAATATTTCCTGTAGCTTTGGAGTGATTATAGCTGTACCTTCACAGAATAATGCTCCCTCTGGATCTGCAAAATCATTTAGCATATCGATTATTAATATTGCATGTCTTGACATTAATATACCCCCTAATTTAATTAAATTAATATGTTATTCTTCTTGGTAATATCTGGATGCTTTGTCTCTTTACATATTGGCCAAATCCAGGTTTTACCTTGATGCCCTTCATTCCTCTTATGTGCTGGTCTATTAGCTCAGGATGTTCTTTCCTGTGGCTTACTTCATACTCAGCACTGTATAGGTTTGGAAACTCCTTGAATATCTCTGGGTATTTCTCAGCCATTCCCTCTGGATACTCATGTACTATCTTTCTTATATCTTGGTCTGTAAGCTCAGCAAGGACTGTTTCATCTACATCTTCATATACCAGATGTCCACGGACTACAGTCTTGGCTACCTTGCCAGTTAGCTCCATGCCTTCAAGTGGTGTATAGCCACACATGGAAGCCATTTTCTTTGGCTCGATCTTCCACTTTTTCTCTAGGTCTATTATGGTAAAGTCCGCATCTGAACCAATGTGCAGTGCACCCTTCTTTGGATATAGGCCATAGTGAATAGCTGCGTTTGTGGACAATACTTCGACTAATTTACTTAGGGAAATCCTGCCCTTATTGTAGCCCTCACTTACCATAATTGGAACCATGGTCTCTACTCCAGGAATACCAGGGAATGCAGTCCATATATTCATACCCTCTTTAATCTTTTCGCTTTCTAATTCGTATGGAGCATGGTCTGTACCCATAAAGTCGATACTGCCATTTCTAAGGCCTTCCCAGTGCTCTTCGTTGTCCTTCTTTGTCCTAAGTGGTGGAGCAATCTTTGCCATTGCACCAAACTCAGTCATGGCGTCCTGATAATTAAGAGTTAGGTAGTGAGGACAGGACTCTGCTGTAACATTTAGGCCTCTCTTCTTGGCATCTCCTACAAGCTTGGCTCCTATGCCTGTACTCATGTGAACTACGTGGAATCTGGCACCTGTTGCTTCTGCAAAGCTAATGCCCAGCTCTATGGCTACCTTTTCGGCTAATTCCATTCTGGCCTCTGCCCATGCCGGTCCATCCATTCTGCCTTCTCTTTGGAGCTTTTTAACAAAGTAGTCACACATTGCAAAGTTTTCGGCGTGGACACCTATGGGTAATCCAGTCTTTGCAACAGTTGCAAAGGCCTCATACATCTCAGGATCGTTTACCCTTGGATATGTGGGTACAGAAGGAGTCATATAGACCTTAAAGGCGACAACTCCGTCGTCTGCTTGCTTTTCTACATTGTGAAGCCAGCCTTCCCTTACATCCTCTCCAGTAACTCCACCCCACATGGCATAGTCCACAACTGCTTGTGGTTCAACTGCATCTAGCTTTAGGTGAAGCTGTTCCACAGATCTAGCTGATGGAACCGAGCAACATGGCATGTCGATAATAGTTGTTACACCACCTGAAGCTGCTGCTGCAGTACCTGTTAGGAAATTTTCCCTATGGGGAAAACCCTGGTACATAAAGTGGGTATGGGGATCTATACATCCGGGTAATGTCAGAAAGCCGTTGGCATCTATTATCTCTTTTGCATCTACCCCGGAAATGTCATCTAAAAAACCAGCTATCTTCTCATCTTTGACTAAGATATTGGTCAGCATCGTGTCATCGCCTTGAGGTATCCTTGCATTTTTCACAATTACATCATACATACATAACCCTCCCTTTATAATAATAAATTTAAGTTTATAATATCATACTAGGCTCAAATATTCCTTGTTAGTTTCCTATAAAAATTTACTAAACTATTTCACATATCACTAAATATTTTGTATGATTCTTATAAAATTTTTGTATATTTTTTATATACCCTTTATTTGGGTAAATAATTATAATAATAGATAAATAGATAAAATATTTCTCACTTGTTTAAAATACTATTGTGGAGGGGATTTGATGACCTTAAAATTAATAGACTTGTCTCAGGAAATTTATCAGGGCATGGATGTTTTCCCAATGCATCAGAAGACCTTTATTATGTCCAATATGAGTCACGAGGAAAATATGAAACTAACCGGCAGCAAGAGCCTGGGGTTTTCAGCAAGAAACATACTTATTAGCGAGCACGGCGGCACCCATAGTGATGGGGTCTGGGAATACAATCCAGATGGTCCGACCATAGACAATATGCCTCTGGAATACTTCTGGGGTTCAGCCATATGTCTGGATTTATCTAATGTCAGGTATCCAAATTATTTTGAGCCTAGGGACTTGGAAGATGCCCTTAGGAGATCGGGCCAAGAGATTAAAAAGGGTGACATAGTGCTACTCTATACTGGCCACCACGACAGGGCCTTCGGCACTGATAAGTTTCAGACGGACTACTCTGGTCTCAGCTATGAAGGAGCTAAATGGCTAGCAGAAAAGGGAGTTGTAAACATTGGCGTAGACGCACCTGCCATAGATTTGACCCCAGACGATATCGACTTTTCTGGCCATAGGGTATGCGGAGAATATAATATAACAAATACTGAGAATTTGTGTAACTTAGACAAATTGGTCAATAAAAGGTTTTTGTATATGGGCCTGCCCCTTAAGATTAGAGACGGCACAGGCTCACCTATCAGGGCAGTAGCCCTAGTCGAAGAATAAATATTTAGCACCATAGGCCACAAGGATTAGCAGGATTAAGACCACATTGGAGGAGCCTGTAAAATATTTTATGTGAACTATATAAAAGATACTCTTCTTTGTTAATAATTGGGACAGATAAAGTACCAATAAATGTAAAGAAGGGTATTTTTATGTCTAAAAATCCCCTAAACGCTACCATAGGATGCTTATGAAATTAGTCAGCTATCTCCCAGTAACCGCCATTAGCTGGACCAATCCGTTTTAACAGACCTTTTTTTTGCAATATTAAAGTATTTCTTTGAACTGTCCTATCCGATATATTCAAGATTTTTGATATCCTTTTTTGGGTTATTCGATTATCTTTTGCTATTTCTGCTAATATTTTTTCTTGGTTTTTGTTTAATTTTATATTAATTTCACCGACATCTTTACCGACACTTTTACCGACATTTTCATCGACCGAATCCTTTTCAAACATAAAACTTACCTTAAGAAAATTTCCTAAGAAAGTAAAAATGGACCTATCGTACTTACTCAGTATCCGTAACATTCCCGAGCCCAAATGTTCAACCAATTTTAAGTCTTTGAAAGCCCTCATTAACTCCTTGTTTCTTGGGGCTGAAATACCACTAAAGAACCCCTTTTCTGTCAAGTTTTGTGGCAGCCCACCTGTGGAAGTTATTACAATTTTATCTGAAAAAATTTCAAATAAGGGTGGTATTTCTGTTGAATAATCATTATGAACTATTGCATTGATAGCAGCTTCTCTCAATGCCCTAGGATCTACCAGTCGTCTTTCTTCCCTGAGTTTACTGGTAATTTTAGTTTTTGTGATATTTTCTAACTCCAATTTGTCTAGTATATTATTAGTTGCTTTGACTATTGAACAGTAACCAAATTCGGCATTTTCTATTAGGTCTACCTTATCTGTACCTTTATATTTGGCAACTTTCATAGATAGACCATTGTTGTCTGCCAATAAATAAGCATTATAGTTGTATTTACCATCTTCTGTTAATAGCTCTAGGTTTTTAGCAAAGTTGTCATTTAGGCTTAAGCCATTTTCCTCGTAATAAATTTTCAGTTGGGCAAATGTTAAGTCTTGTCGGGGCGAAAGAATTCTATTTAGAGAATTCCTAACCCTCCTTGAATACAAATCATCTATTAAACTTGTTGTCATTTGCTGGGTAGAGCTACCTATTCTTATATAAGAGCCTGCAGGAGATAGACCATATTTTTTTATATAGTAGGGTTTTTCTGTACCACTGGAAATTATAATTTTGATTATTTCCTTATTGTCAATCTCTTCTATCACAACATCAAATAAACCTAGTGGTGATGGCAGTATTCCATCTCTTATCCTGTCTATTATCTTTAGCTGTGTCCCATCAAGGTCTTCTATATCATAAACTTCTCCCCTGTCATCTAGCCCTATGTATATTATTCCACCCTCTTGGTTATTTAAAAAACCAACTACCTCTTTTTCTAGCTTGCTATTTAATTCTCTCTTAAACTCTATCCTGCTGTTTTCAATCATATTTACATACCCCTTCTGATTAAAAAATAAGATATTCTAAATTAATTTTAATTTTATATCATTATTTAACTTTTCTTCCACAGCCGTTTGAAAATATCCTTATCTTCCCTGCTATTTTTCTAGTAGTTCCTTGATTTTTAGTGCAATTTCCAAATTCAGCCTATGGTTTGGGTTTTCCAAATTCATTCCCGTTATTTCGCTTATTCGATTTATCCTGTAGAGGACAGTGTTGTAGTGGGTAAATAGTTTCTCTGATATCCTAGTCAAATTTCCATTGTTTTTAAAATATTCATCTAGGGTCCTTACAAGGTCTGTGGATCTCTTTTTGTCGTATTCTGCCAAGGATTTTAAAGTGGAGTTGTAAAAGTCCTCCAACTCATCCTGGAGGGAATCCTGGGACAGGATTTTAAATATGCCCAGTTGGTCGTAGGATACCACGTCTTCATCTGTAATCACCTTTCCAATTCTAACTGTACGCACTGCATCTTGGAAACTCTTGTCAACATTTTCTAGTCCCTTGTATATCCTTCCTATTCCAATTTTTACATCAAGGTTATTGTACCTATTGGAGATGGATTCGATTATCTTTTTATTGAATTCTTCAAGCCTATGGGAGATTTGTATATCTCCATTGAAACCAATAAGTATTTGGATTCCATTTGCCTTAGTAGATACTATACCCTTTAGATTTAAGTAGGACATCATCTCTTCGATAATTGCCACTATGGGATTCATATAGTCCTGCATATAGTCAAGTGATATATCTTCATTTTTATTTTCGTCCTTGTACTTAAAGCTCATTACTTCTATGACATAGTGGTTATCCGGTTGAAGGTTAAAGAACCTAGATCTGTCCAAGGCCTTTCTCTTTCTCTTTAAATCTATGGAAATCAAATCCTCAAAGTATTCCGACCTATACCTAATCTCCACTTCCTTCACGGACAATTCCTGCAAGATAAAAAGGGCTATGGTGGCCGATACGGACTCGATTATAGCTAGGTCAAATCCGCCCAGGGGCATATTGGTACTCCAGGTGAATAGGTGACCATATATCTGTTCCCTGATTACAATGGGCATTATCATCCTCTTTACGTACTTGTCCCCTATTAAGACCCTATCCTCAGTGAGCTTCTTTAGCTTGTTTTTATTGTCATTGGAGTCGTAAAAATCATGCACTTCTTCCATTAGTACCTTGTATGTAGAGTCATTTGTGCATTTAAAGCACTCTATGATTTCATTGGAATAGTTGAGGTGGAGTATGACCGGATTCCTTACATTTTCTTGGACTATCTTGGTTAGGTCGCTGAGACCACTTCCCTCCAGCATTGCCTCCGTAAGGCTTTCATGGACCTTCTCTATTCTTTCTAGGAGAGATGCCTGCTTGTTAAATATCTCCTTGAATATTACAGTCATTATATCTGAAAGTGGTATGGATTGGTGTATATCAATGATTGGCAGACTCAAATCATTAGCCAGATCCAAAACCTCCGAGTCTAGTTCCTCCAAATAGGGTATGACCTTGATTCCAATGCCCGCTAGTTTTTTCGATGCACAGTGTCGGATTAATTCTTTTTGCTCGTGGATATTGTCCTTGTGAAAGGAATAGGCTGTCGTCAGGAGAAATTCACCCTCTGTAGTCCATTCCAATATATCTGGATCTGCCATAATATTGACCCTTGAAGCAGTATTTCTTGCACCACGAAATCCTGCAATTAAATTGCAGGATTTCATTACATCTAGTTTTAATATATCTTCTATACTGATGCCATTTTGTCTTGACATATAAACACCCCTAGAATGGTTTTTCTATCTTTTCTCCCCTTACATATCTTTCAACTATATTCCTATCGTCCCCTATATAGATGACCTTTTGTATTCTTTCCTCTATGGTTAAATCCTTGATATCTGCCAAATCCCCATCGTCAATTACCAGGGCGTCGAACTCATATCCTTCCTCAAAGCTACCTACCTTGCCAAAGAAGCTGCCTCCACCCTTTGTGGCCAAATAAAAGGCCTCGCTGAAGCTTAGGGGTTTTAGCTCCTTGTCAGTATCTAACCATTTCATCTTGGAAGCTTGAACGGTTCCCCCTATGATGCTCATCATGCTAAGGCTATTGCCTCCTGATATATCAGATGCTAGACCGACAGCTACGCCCTTGTCTAGAAATTTTCTCACAGGCATTATACCGCTGGACAAATTGTAGTTTGAATATGGGCAGTGGGCGGCATATACTCCATTTTTAGCCATCAGCTCTATTTCCTCATCTGTATTGTATATACAATGGGCCATTACGGTCTTTGTCTGGCCAAATAAATTGTACTGGTCGTATACGGAAGCATAGTTCTTTGACTCTGGGAAAAGTTCTTCTACCCAAATAACCTCGTCCTTATTTTCATTTAGGTGAGATTGTACTGCAGCATCGTATTCCAGAGCTAGGTCTCCCAAGGCCCCCATCAATTCCTCCGTACAAGTAGGAGCAAATCTGGGAGTAATTATGGGCTTGACTAGGCTGGATTTATCCCTGTATTTCTTGAGGATTTCCTCAGTTTCTTCGATGGATTTTCTAGTATCCTCAGTAATTTCAGGAGCAGTGTTCCTGTCCATATTAACCTTGCCCACATAGGCACCTAGGCCCGATTCCATAAACATGTCTAATAGGAGCTCTGCACTTTCCTTGTGAACACTGGCAAATACTACAGCCCTAGTGGTGCCTAGCCTCCAAAGTTCATTTATAAGCCTAATAAATACCTTTTTGGAATATTCCATGTCTCCATACTTGCTTTCCTCGGGAAATGTGTAGGTGTCCAGCCAGGGAATGAGCTCCTTGTCTAGACCAAGTCCCCTATTGGGATATTGGGGAGCATGGAGGTGGAGGTCCACAAAACCCGGTATAATCAACTTCCCACTGTGATCTATCAAATCATAGTCTTTGTAGGATTTATCCAAGGTCTTGGATATGGCCACTAGTTTGCCATCCTCTACAAACATATATGAATCCTCGTGGATTTCAAGTTTATCCCTGTCCTTTGCATATACAATATTTCCTTTTAGTGCTAGTTTATTCATACTTATTCACCCCTTTTATTATTACCCAGCCATTTGACTATTAAATAAGCTCTTTGTTTTTAATATTATATTATTTGCTGAATAATAATCCTATGTATATAATATACAAATTGTTAAAAAAACACAAGGGTCAAATCCCTTGTGTCCAATGGAAAAATATCCAGCTCCTTCCATGCTCAATTTTCCCTATATTTCTCTTTTTATTAGTTCTGTCATTTCAGCAGTCGTACAAAGCCTATCGTCTTTGGGTCCTAGGTCTATGGTTCCGTATCCCTCACCCAATACCTTGTCTACAGCATCTTCAATGGCCCTTGCCTCACCGTCAAGATTAAAGGAAAATCTCAGCATCATGGCTACTGACAAAATGGCAGCTATGGGATTTGCTATGCCCCTACCGCTTATGTCTGGTGCAGAGCCGTGTATCGGTTCATATAGGCCGATTCCAGAGGGACCTATGCTAGCCGATGGTAGGAGCCCAATGGAACCTGTCAGCATGCTGATTTCATCCGACAATATATCGCCAAATAGGTTGGTGGTCAGTATTACATCAAATTGTTTGGGGTCCCTTATGACCTGCATAGAAGCATTATCAACATACATGTGACATAGCTCTACCTCTGGATAATTTTGGGACACTTGGTTGACTACCTTTCTCCACAGGCCTGAACTCTCCAAGACATTTGCCTTGTCCACAGATGTGAGCCTTTTCTTCCTTTTCATGGCCATTTCAAATCCAAATCTTGCTATTCTACTGATCTCCTTTTCACTATATATCTCGGTGTCATAGGCCGCAATTCCATCTCTAGTATCCCTTCTACCGCTTTCTCCAAAATAAATTCCTCCAATTAATTCCCTGACTACCAGTATATCGAAGCCATCCCCGATTATTCTCTCCTTCAAGGGACTAGAAGCTGCCATGGACTTTAAGAGCAGCCCAGGCCTCAAGTTAGCAAATAGATTTAACTCCCTCCTAAGGCCTAAGATTGCCCTTTCAGGCCTTTTGTCCTTGGGCAAATTGTCCCATTTGCTGCCTCCTACAGCTCCCAATATGACAGCATGGCTGTCCCTGCAAATATCTATGGTCTCCTGGGGTAAAACCTCCCCATATTGATCATAGGCTGACCCTCCTGCCAGCGCTTCCCTGTAGCTGAACTTGTGATTGAACTTTTCCCCCAGCTCATCCAATATTTCCAAGGCGGCATCTACCACCTCTGGCCCTATACCATCTCCCTTAATTATTCCTATCCTATATTCCATATGTCACCCCTCGATTTTTCCCTTGATATAGTTTCCTAAACCGTCACTTCTCATTATTCCCTGTATAAATTCGGGATATGGTTGAACCTTATATGTCTTGTCTCTGCTCCTATTGGCAATTATACCCCTTTCAAAATCTATCTCCACACGGTCTCCCATTTCCATTTCCCTAGCCGCCTCTGGGTTCTCTATTATGGCTAGTCCAATATTGATTGAGTTCCTATAAAATATTCTTGCAAAGCTTTCCGCTATTACACAGGATATACCAGATGCCTTGATAGCCATGGGGGCATGCTCCCTGGAGGAACCTGAGCCAAAGTTTTTTCCAGCCACTATTAGGTCCCCCTTTTCCACATTGGCAGCGAAGCCTTTGTCTAGGCCCTCCATACAGTGTTTTTTTAGTTCTTCAGGATCTCCAGTGTTTAAATATCTAGCCGGTATTATAACATCTGTGTCCACATTGTCTCCATATTTAAAGACCCTCCCCCTAAACTTCATCTATGCTTCCTCCTATCTTCTCTGGGTTAAATATTCTGCCTGCCACAGCAGATGCGGCAGCCACAGAGGGACTGGCTAGATATATTTCAGACTTAGCATGTCCCATCCTGCCCACAAAATTCCTATTGGTAGTCGCCACGCACCTCTCGCCTTGGGCTAGTACTCCCATATGTCCCCCCAGACAAGGCCCGCAGGTTGGGGTGCTTACAGCTGCTCCCGCCCTTATAAATATGCTTATGAGCCCTTCTTCCACAGCCTGAAGGTATATCTTTTGTGTGGCTGGAAAAATTATGGTCCTTACACCCTTTTTTACCTTATTGTTTTTTAAGACCCTGGCAGCAGCCCTTAAATCTTCAATCCTACCATTTGTACAGGAACCTATGACTACCTGGTCAATCTCTATATCCCCGACTTCATCTATGGTCCTAGTATTATCAGGCAGGTGGGGAAAGGCGACAGTAGGCCTTATGTCTGACA
>JBBAEY010000047.1:0-18059 GCA_041655755.1 Tissierellaceae bacterium | reverse complement strand
GAATATTCAACCTTTGGCGGAACCTCAGCGTAGACCTTCCGCGACACTAGACCGTCTTCCTCCATTTGCCTAAGGCTTTGGGTCAGCATTTTTTGGCTTATACCATTTATGCCCCTAGCCAATTCATTAAATCTTTGAACCCCATAACTAAGTAAATTCCTTAAAATTAAAAGTTTCCATTTGCTTCCTATGTGTTTTAAGGTTATTTCTACAGGACATATACTCAATTTTCTCCCCCTATCCATTACTTACTAAAAGGTAAGTATATAACAAAAATGTGCCTACTTGCCAAATGATTGCCTTGTATTATAATATCATGTACTGGGGATATTATCAATATCCCGTAATTTAAGAAATAGAGAGGAGATCTTACAATGCAAAATACTTATGGAGATTTACATCAATTTAGTTTCTACAACTCGGCAATTGACCTTACCTTTAATCAATATCTGCTATTGGCTGACGAGCCAATCCTATTCCATACGGGAGATATTCATCAGGCAGTTGAACTGGTCCCGAAACTAAAGAAATTGCTGGGAGGAAAGCCCCTAGCCTATATCTTTATATCTCATTTTGAAGTCGATGAGTGCGGTGGACTATCCCTAATCCAAGACAATTTCCCAGAGGCAAAGGTTCTATGCTCAGAAGTCACTGAACGCCAGTTGGACGGTTTTGGCATAGCTTCCAAGACAGTTGTTAAAAGACCTGGAGATTTATTGAAGACGGACACCTATGAGCTGGAATTCATCAATTACCCCTCAGAAATGCACCTATGGGATGGACTACTGGTAATTGAAAGGCAAAGGGGGATTTTCTTCAGCAGCGACCTGATGATCAGCAGGGGAAAGTCCATCGAAGCAATGGACTCTAGCTGGGAAGATGCCATCTTGACCATCTCACCAATGCAAATTCCTAGCCCTGAAAAACTTGAAAAATTACAGGACGAATTGAGGGCTCTGGAGCCTAGCTTTGTAGCAGTAGGTCATGGTTCCTGCCTAAAACTCAGCTAATGAGGCTCTAGCAGAATAGCTAATATAAGATGGGGATTGTAAATGAAGTCAAATTCATCTACAATCCCCATATTTACTATAGGTTAATCTCTTTTAAGGCCTCTAAAAATGCCTCTACATCTTCCTTATATACATAGCCCATGGTGCCAACCCTAAATACGTCATCTGCAATAGGTGGCAAACCAGTATTTACTATTACACCCTTCTTGGCCAATTCTTCTACTATCTTTTTGGCCTTACCAGGAGCGTAAACCGCTGTTAGGGTCCTAGATGCACGGTTGTCGTCCTTCGGAAATATATCGTACCCGAGTTCTTTCACTCCGTCGATAATGAGCCTTGTATTGTCTTCATGCCTCTTGTATACATTTTCCAGCCCCTCTTCCATTATTATCTTCAAGGCTTCGTCTACTGCAAATACATTGTATACTGCAGGCGTATTTGGCGTTTGGTTAATCTTGTGAAACTCATCTGCCTTCTTTAAATCGAAATAGTATTTTGGTATATTAGATGTCTTGGTCCTCTCCCAGGCCTTATCATTTAGAGAAATGAAGGATAGTCCTGTAGGTACCATAAGGGCTTTTTGTGAGCTGGATAATAGTATGTCTATATGCCAGTCGTCCATCTTCATTTCCAGTCCTGCGGCCCCACTGACCGAGTCTGAAATCAAGAGGGTATCAGTGTCCTTGAGAGCCTTGCCAAAGGCCTCTAAATCATTATAGACTCCAGTTGAGCTTTCATTGTGTATGACAAATAGGCCCCTTGTCTCTGCTGTAACCTCTGCCATTACCTTGTCCACATCTGCCGCTTCTCCAAGTTCAAACATGACCTTCTTTACCTTTAGTTGATAGGCCTCTGCCATGGCAGCAAATTGTGCACTGAAGGTACCTGTAACTGGTACTACAACCTCGTCTCCAAAGGAAAAACAGTTTTGAATGGCAGCCTCCATGGCACCGGTGCCTGAGGAGGTAAGGATATAGACTTCATTTTTGGTACCGAATACTTTTTTTAAATTCTCCCTCACCCTAGCATGAATTTCAGTATATTCTGGTGAACGGTGGGATATTGAGGGCCTGTGCATTGCTTCTAGTACCCTCTCTGGCACCGCCGTTGGTCCAACCATCATGACAACTTCTTTCTTCATCTTATTCCTCCTTCATATTATTAATTATAGTCCTGACATATTGCTACTAGACCCTTATATAAGGGTAAATATAGCTTATGATAGATAGGATTCTTTGTCAAGCTAGGTCCCTTTATTCCATCCTGGCCCATTTCATTTCCTTGCCCTGGCCATCATACTTCTTTCTCTTTGCTGTGATTTCATCTATTTCTATTCTGTAAACATAGGCCCTTTTGAGCCCCGACTCTACAGCCAAATCAAAGTATTCCATTTTGCTAGGCGTATATTTTTGGCATATAAGCATCATGGCTTTGATTTCCTCTTCCCTGTCTTCCACCAGATGCACTCTGCCCCTTACAATGGCCGACTCAAATTCCGTAGTGAATACGCTGCTAGTAAGCAGGGGTATCCTTGCCTGGTCTTTTATAATCTCGTCCAACTCATCCCTTGTATAGTTGTCCGGCACTCTAACTTCCCCTACAAAGGCTAGGCTAACATTGGGATATTGGGCTAAAAGCTCCACCTTTCGCCCCTCCATAGCAGAATGAAAGTACAGATTATCCCCATCTCTCACTATGGATAAGGGAAGCCCATAGGGCATATCTCCATCTACCATGGAAAGAAGTCCATATCTAGACTTGTCTATGATTCCTAGACCAAATTCCCTGCTCATTTCCCTGTCTTTCCTTCTCACAAAACCACCTTCCTCTATAGATTTCTTGCAAATCTAATCCAGGTGTGTACCCGCATTCCACCTGTCTGCCAATTGCCATGCCCAATCAAATATCTTTCAGGCAATATCTTAAATGAAGGGAGCAAATATATTGAATCTTCATATATCTGATTTAACCTATTCCCATGTGAGGACTGAGTACATGACGATTAGCTTATCTAATTTTTCGCTCATCTCTATTATTTCATCTCCCATCTTCTTCCCATCCCTCTTAATTATTGCCATGTTTAATTCTTCCCTTAATCTTTCAATTTCCAACTTTAATTCATGGGTATCGTTATTTTTCTGATCCTCAAACTCCCTTTCCCTGTTTAAATCACTATTCCCCATTTGAAATTGCTCCCTTTAAATATTATATACTATTATATAATATTATAAATCTACTTGTCGTTCTATATTAGAACACATTATTTCATATTTTCATATAAAATACAAGTGTTCCAATAAAGAACAAGAGGTGACATATTTTGAGACTTACATTAGATTCTGAAAAACGAAATATCTCTGGTCCTAGGGTTAAAATAGCAAGGTTGGACAGTAAACTGACCCAACAGGAGTTATCTATTAAGTTGGAGACCCTTGGAGTATATATAGATAGGGCTAGTATTTCAAAAATTGAACAGCAAAATAGGATTATTATGGACATTGAATTGCTGGCCCTATCTAAGGTACTCAAGGTTAGCGTCAATTGGCTATTGGGAATTGAATGATGAAAACAACTGTGCTACGTCTTTGTCTCCCCTGCCAGATAGATTAACTATAATTATTTTGTCCCTTTTCAATTCCTTGGCTAATTTCATACCATAGGCGACGGCATGGGCACTTTCCAAGGCAGGTATAATTCCCTCTACCTTTGACAATTTAAAAAATCCCTCCAAGGCTTCTCCATCTGTTACAGTCGTATATTCAGCTCTTTTTGTATCATTATAATAGGAGTGCTCTGGGCCTACTCCAGGATAATCCAAGCCTGCCGCAATTGAGTGGGTCTCGCCTTCCAAGACATAGGTCTTGAAACCGTGAATTATATCTACTTTTCCTTCCGAAATACTGGCAGCATGTTTTTTGGTATCTAATCCCTTTCCGCCTGGTTCAACGCCTATCATCTTCACCTCTTTATCCTCGTAAAATGGACTAAATAGGCCAATTGCATTGCTTCCACCGCCGACACATGCTACTAGGTAATCAGCTAATCTTCCTTCCTTTTCCAGTATCTGTCTTCTGGCTTCCCTTCCAATTACCGACTGAAAGGTCCTCACCATTAGGGGGAATGGATAGGGTCCAACTGCTGAACCCAGCAGGTAAAAGGTATCCTCCTTATTTTTTACATAGTCTTCTAATGCCTTGTCCACTGCTTCCTTTAATGTTCTGTTTCCATCCTTTACAGGGACTACCTTGGCCCCCAGTATTTCCATCCTAAATACGTTTAGCTCCTGTCTTTTGGTATCTTCCTCACCCATGTAAATGGTACAGTCCATGCCAAACAATGCAGCTATGGTGGCTGTGGCTACCCCATGCTGTCCTGCCCCTGTTTCTGCTATTATCCTTGATTTCCCCATTTTTCTGGCTAGTAGGCCTTGGCCTAGGGCGTTGTTGATCTTATGGGCTCCTGTGTGGTTTAGGTCTTCCCTTTTTAGGTAAATCTTTGCTCCGCCAAGTTCTTCTGTCAGTCCCTTGGCTAAATATAGTGGGTTTTCCCTGCCTACATAATCCTTTAAATAGCTGTCCATTTCATTTAAAAACTCTTCATCTTCCATTGCCCTGTAAAAGGCTTCTTCTAACTCTTTCAATACATCCTTCAGTTCCTCTCCTACATAGGCACCGCCAAATTGACCAAAAAAACCTTTGTCCTTTTTCATTGTAATCCTCCTTTTTCTATTGATACAAAAAAACAAAAAAACCTCCATCCACAATAGGACGAAGATTAAATTCGCGGTGCCACCTAGATTATGCAAAAAAATGCATCACTCTCTATGGGATACTGACATATCCTGTCCTTAGTTAACGGTAGGCTTCCGGCAGGGGGTACTCTCTATGTCTTCACCTATAGATTTCCACCAGCTTCTATAAAGTCCATTCATCAAAACTCTCTTTGCTAAATCCCACCATATTTTAGCTCTCTGTGAAAGAAAGGAATTAACTACTCTTCTTTATCATCGAATTTATTTCGTATTTTTGTATTTAAAACATCTTATCAGGAATGAAGAGAAAATGCAAGGACAAATTATGCCAAGTTTTCTACTAATTGAATCCTCAGGCCATTGGGGTCTTTGATAAAGAAAAACCTTATGCTTGGATTCGGGCTAATTATTTCGGATAATATTTCTATTCCCTTTTCCTTAGCCAGTTCCACCATTTCATCTACAGATTCTACCTCGAATCCCCAGGAAATATCTGACCCAAAGCCTATATCCTTATGGTCTTCATTGAAAATAAATTCAAGCTCTGTAGACCTTCCATCACCTAAGAATGCGATTTCTGTTTTGGGACCAGCTACAAATCTTCTCATTACCCTTAGTCCTATTATGCTTTCATAGAAGTCGATAGTTTCCTCTAAATTCTTTACATTAATTGTAGACCAACAAAATTTCATACCATCCCTCCTCGTACTATTATTATACACTAAGGCCTGTAAAAAACACTAGGATAAAAAATATATTCATTGGAATTAGATTGTCTACTTCCCTTATAAATTTCTCTATGGTTTTTCTCCTTTGTTCTTTATATAAAACAGAGAACCTTGGCAGGTTCCCTTGTCAATAAAATCGTAAATTGTATAAAATGGGCCACCGAGAACCGTCCCCGCTGGCTCATATTTCCCTACGATTTTCCATTGCCTTTGATATGGTTACTTCGTCGAAGTATTCCAAATCCCCTCCTACAGGTATGCCATGGGCTATTCTCGTCACTGTAATGCCCAGGGGTTTGATTAACCTAGACAGATATAGGGCTGTGGCCTCTCCTTCTACCGTTGGGTTTGTGGCTATGATGATTTCCCTTACCTGACTGTCTGACAGCCTCATAAGTAATTCCTTTATTCTTATATCGTCAGGGCCCACATTGTCCATGGGAGATAAGACACCGTGAAGTACATGATACTCCCCCCTGTATTCCTTTGTCCTCTCCATGGCTATGATGTCCTTTGGCCCCTCTACTACACATATGGTCGCCTTGTCCCTCCTAGCATCTCTACAGATCTGGCAGGGGTCTTCATCTGTTAAATTGCAGCATATACTACATAGCCTTATGTTTTCCTTTGCATTGCTTATTGAACTGGACAGTCTCTCAGCTTCTATATCTTCCATCTCCAGTATATAAAAGGCTAGTCTCTGGGCTGTTTTCCTACCTATGCCCGGCAATTTAGAAAGCTGTTCGATTAAATTTCCTATGGGTACTGGATACTGCTGCATTGTTTTACTCCCTTTCTAATTAGAATAATCCTGGTATATTCATTCCACCTGTTAATTTTTTCATCTCTGTTTCCATCATCTCATCTGATTTTCTCATGGCCTCATTAATAGCTGCCAATACCAAATCTTCTAGCATCTCTACATCTTCTGGATCTACTACGCTTTCATCTATATTAATGGATAGGAGCTCTTTTTTTCCATTGACCTTACATGTGATAGCTCCTCCACCAGCACTGGCTTCTACTTCTGTTTCCTCCAATTGCCTTTGCATATCCTCCATTTGTTTCTGCATTTTTTGTACCTGTTTCATCATATTTCCCATATTTCCACCCTTTCCAGGGAATCCTCCTCTTGCCATTCTATTTCTCCTTTCTATTTTATTTCTACTATATCCTCTCCAAAGAAGTCCTTGACCCTTTTAATTTCCTTGTCCTTATCTATGGTCTCTTCCTTTGAAGCTTTTTCCTTTTCATTTAGCATAGTAAATGAAACCTTTAGGTCTTTCCTGTAGTAATTGGATACTACCTTTTCTACAAACTCCTTGTTTTGAGGCCTAGATACTGCCTCCTTGTGGAATCCAAAGCCTTCCTTGTAGCCGATTGAAATTTGCCCATTGGAATAGGCTATTGGCTGACCTTCTATTAGGAGTGCATATATATTCATCTTTTGGGATTTTATTTTTTGCAGGATCTTATCCCAATCCCCCGCTATTGTCTGAAATTCTAAATCTTTTCCATCATCTACAAATTCTTCTCCAGCTTCTTCTTTTGTTTCTTTGACTTTTTCCCTTGGTTTTTCCCTGACTGGACTCCTTGCCATCTCCTCTTCTACTGGTTTCGCGGGTACTTCTACTGGAGCCCTAGTGTCGGTTGCCATACCCTTCTCCAACCTTTCTACCCTCTCCTCTAGGGAAAGAAGCTCCCTTAGCTTTATCAGCTCTAGGGCTGCCATCTCCAATATCACCCTGGGAGCAGATGACCATTTGGCCTTATCGTCTGCTGCTGCCAATATATCTAGACTCCTTAGTATTTGGCTTATCTCAATATTCTCAGCCTGGCCTATATATTTTTCCAGCAGGTCTTCTTCTACTTCTACCAGTGTTTTTGGGTCCTTGCTGGCCTTGACTATCATCAGGTTCCTATAATGATATATTAGGTCCTTTATTAATTGGTTGATATCTTTTCCATTTTCAATTACCTGATCTATGGTTGCCAGGGTCCCTTCTATATTCCTACCTATTATGCCGTCTACTATATCTAAGATTATATCCATGTTCACTGCACCTAGTATGTCTATGGCATCCTCATAGCTAACCTTGTCTCCCCCCAAGGAAAGACACTGATCCAATAGGCTTAGGGCGTCTCTCATGGCCCCGTCTACATTGCTGGCTATAAGACTTAAGGCTTTTTGCTCTACTCCAATCCCCAGATCCTCACTGATTTTTCTCATATTTTCTATGATGTCTTTTTTCCCTATCCTTCTAAAATCAAATCTCTGGCATCTGGACAATATGGTCTGGGGCAATTTTTGAGGCTCTGTTGTCGCCAGTATAAATACCAGGTGCTTTGGCGGTTCTTCTAAGGTTTTCAACAGGGCATTAAAGGATTCAGATGTAAGCATGTGGACCTCGTCTATTATATATACCTTGAATTTGGTCCTAGCTGGTGGGTAGACCACCTTGTCCCTTAACTCCCTTATATCTTCTATCCTCCTATTGCTGGCTGCGTCCATCTCTATTATATCCATTATACTTTCATCTAGTATGCCCCTGCATATCTCGCATTGGTTACATGGATTTCCATCTATGGGCTTTAGGCAATTTACAGCCCTAGAGAATATCTTGGCTGCAGATGTCTTACCCGTTCCCCTGGTCCCTGAAAAAAGATAGGCATGGCCTACGTTTCCAGCCCTTATTTGATTTTTTAATATATTAGTCACATGCTTTTGGCCCAAAAGCTCATCAAATGTCTTGGGCCTATACTTCCTATATATGGCTTGGTACATATTGTCACCTGCGCTTTTATATTCTAGTTATATGCCTCTTAGTATCTTGCACACTTGTTGCCACCGGACTTCTTTACCTTATACATGGCCTTATCCGCCTTGGATATTAGTTGGTCTATATTTTTCCCATCCTTTGGATAGAAGCTAACCCCTATGCTCAGGGATATTTCTATACTTGCCTCATCACTGATTTTGATGTTTTTATTTGAATTGGCAATTCTAGTAGCTATGACATCGTAATCCTTGTAGTTTTTGCAGTCCGACAGCAGTATCAAAAATTCATCTCCACCGTGTCTAGCCACTATATCGCTAAGCCTAGTACTAGCCTCTAAAATCTTTGACACTTCTTTTAATATCTTGTCACCGGCCAAGTGTCCATAGGTATCGTTAATTCCCTTGAAATCGTCAATATCTATGAACATGAATCCAATCTTCTTGTTGTTTCTCTTGGCATCATACAGAAACTTTTCGGCCATATGATAAAAGAAGGTCCTATTGGCAAGGCCTGTAAGATTGTCATAGTAGGCTAATCTGGTAATTTCCTGCTCCTGTTCCATCAGTCTTTTATTTAAGGTATGTAAATCCTTGTTGTACTCCTTTAGCTGATTAATTCTGATATTTTGACTTGTGACGTCTATACATTCTATGATTAGGTATATTTCCCCCCCATGTTCGAATCTACTTAATTTGATATTGAGGTCTGCCTTATCTGATATTAAGTTCCTATGCATTGCCGAGGAATAAAAATATTTAAAATCCCTTTCCAATACGCCCTCTATGGAATCTATAAAGAAACTTTTATTTAATTTTGGAAAGAGCTCGTATATTTTTTTGTTCAATGAATCTTCACTTAAATCTACCATTTCCCCTAGGCGACTGTTCCAAAATACTAGCTCCAGGTCCTTGTTGGCAATTATGATGCCTTCATTTATATAGTTTAGTATGTTAAATTTTGAACTAATCATCTAAATCATCTTCCATCTTCTTTAATATTCTCATTAGCTCTTCAAAGGAGTTCCTGGTCTTTAGGTTGATAATTATGGCCCCTTCAATCTCTGTATCGCATATTATAAATGTGATATAGAGCATAAGCATGTAAAAGTATTCCTTGCTGGCCAAGTCGCTTTTAAAGTCCTCCTTGGCAAAAACCTTGACCTCAGGCAAGGAATAATCTAAGTTAATATCTAAGAAATTTCCCATCTCACCCACTATGGAATTCAAGATAATATTGCCTACTTCTCTTATTACGTCAAAATCCATGTCTGTAAAATCCGTATCTCCTGTATCCCTACTATCTTCATCTAGGCACAGATTAATAAAACTTTTCATCTTGTTGGCAGGAAAAATTAAATTTGCTTCTCCACTAAGTTTTTGACTGAAACTTATTGAGGATAACATCAGTGTCCCATCTGGTATGTTTGAAAAGGAATTATTTACCTCTCTCTTGTCTTTTGAATCCAAAAATTCTATTCTTGGCACATCTAGCTTAATCTTTTTGCTGGTTATTTCAGAGAGAATCTTTGCTGCTTTACCTACGCTGATATTGAACATCTCCTTGAGGATATCGTATGTTAGGCTAGTTGGATCCATTTTTATCACCTAATATGGTCTTGTAAATGTCCTCAATCTTTTCGTCGTCAATTGGCTTATTTATGAAGCCAAGTAAACCATACCCTTCCATTTCCTCTTTTACTGATTTCTGCACATCAGCAGTTATTATAAATATCTTAGAATCCCTGTCCTCTTCCTTAATTAACTTTATCAATTCCTGACCATTGATTATAGGCATCAAAAGGTCTACAAATACATAATCTGGTCTTAGCTCCCTGTACTTGTCAAAGCCTTCCTTACCATCCCCTGCAAGGACAATTTCAGCATCTTCAAATTTTTCCCTTAAATACCTTTCTGTTATCTTTTGTGTGAACTTAGAGTCGTCTACTATTAAAAATCTCATACGGTCTCCCCCTAATTAACTAGTATCTGATATATTATATCCTATATCTCTGTTCCTTACAATGTTTATATCCACATTGACAATAGAATAAACTCAAGAAAAAAATAGATTTACATGGCCTATAATTGATTTTCCTTTTACACTTTGATAAAATGTATTAGGATGAATATACTTACCTATATCAATGGTTGGGAGGAAACTTTGATGATTAAAAAGGAGTCGGAATTAAGAAAGGATACAGTAGCTAATCTCATGGAAGGGGAAGGGGACATAAATAGGACACATTTCCTAGAGGTGGAGGATTTTTATGGCCATGGCAGATTGTTTGCCAAACACCTGCTTGAACCTGGGGCTTCCATAGGTTTTCACAGGCACCAGGACGAGCAAGAGGCCTATTATATTCTAAGGGGTCAGGCCCTCTACAATGACAATGGCAGGGATGTCACCTTGGAAGGAGGACATTTTGCCCTGTGTAGGAGCGGTGAAGGCCATTCTATTAAAAACATTGGACAAGATAATTTGGAATTTATTGCCTTGATAATGAAGGCATAAAGAATAGTTTAGAGTTGACAACAATACATATTTCCTGTATAATTTATTTCTGTGGTAATCATTGTTGCCCACTCAATCTATATGGAGAGATGGTCGAGCTGGACGAAGGCGCACGACTGGAAATCGTGTAGGCGTGATAAGCGTCTCGAGGGTTCGAATCCCTCTCTCTCCGCCATTAGAAAATTTTGCCGTGCTAGATGGGGAGGTAGCGGTGCCCTATAACCTGCAATCCGCTATAGCAGGATTGAACTCCTAGTCTAGGCTTCTCTATTGTAGGGTCTGCCCTAGGCAAGTGGTGTTGACGATTGGGTCCTGCGCAACGGAAACTCATGAACCCCGTCAGGTCTGGAAGGAAGCAGCGGTAAGTGAATCTTTTCGTGTGCCGCAGGGAAGCCTGATCCGAGCCAACTACCTAGGTAACGCTTGGAATAGGATCGCCAAAGCTAGGTGCACGGTTACATAAAAAAACTGTGGTCTACCACAGTTTTTTACTTTTTTGATTCTAGGGCCTTAAAGCCCCTAATTACTGGACTTATTGCCTTTAGGGCCTTTTGAAATTGCAGGGGGTCCTTTTTTATTTCCCCTTCTAAGACTAATGTGTTCATAAGTAAGTAAACAGACCTAAGACTTGTGGATAAATCGTCCTTTCCCTTGAAACTTATCAACAGTTTGGAGATTGTTTCCCTTATCTTGTTGGTAAGTTTGTCCAATTCTTTGGCCTTTTCATTCTCCAGGGCCAATACCGCCTTTTCCATATCTTCAACTAATTCCTCGTGGGCCACTAGCACCTGTTTAAGTTCCTCTGATGACCATATTTCCCTCCCTAAACTAATGCCTTCCATTTGTCAGTCACTCCTATCCTTGAAATAATTAAAATACTAGTACTCTCATACCTATTGTATCGACTAGGCCTATCCCATTTCTACTAGTAATTATTTCCTTATGGATTCGGAGGGAATTTTGAGGACACAATCCTTGCTATTCCAATGCTTGTCCTATCCTTGGAAAGTCTTTCCTTCTTTCTTCTGGTGCTGGTCAAGCTCACTTTTCCCATAGGTGAGACCCGTGACTATCTGGGGTTCTTCTTTTTCTTCCAGGCCCTTGAAGGCTTCCCAAAGGGGTAGAATGACCTTTTTTGCAGCTTCAAATTGCCCGGTATCCTTCTTGACCTCTCCTTGGGTAATCAATTGGTTGGTATATAGGTAGAGCTCCCTTGTGTCTATGGACACCTGGTCCTTTTCCCTAAATAGGACTATGAGCTCTGTCAATATATCCCTTGACTTATTTACTAGGCTATTTAACCTTTCATAGTCTTCCTCATCTACGGCATCACTGGAAGCCTTAAGGTTCTCTAGTAATCCTTCATGGAGCATGGCTACCAATCCCCAGTCGTTGGAGGATAGTATCTTTTTCTCTAGGCTAATATTATCTTCCATTCCTAGTCACTTCCTTATTGTAATAGTTGCAGTACCATCTGCGGTAGCTGGTTTGCCTGGCTCAGCATGGATGTACCTGCCTGCTGCAGTATATTCCTCTTGGTGAATTCGCTCATCTCCTCGGCCATATCCAAGTCTTCTATCCTGGACTTTGATGCTGTTAGGTTCTCTGCTGTATTGTCTACATTTTTGATGGTGTGTTCTAGCCTATTTTGGAAGGCCCCTAGCCTTGATCGAATGGAGGATATCCTCTCTATAGCATCGTTGTAGGTGCTTATTGCCGATTCAAGGTTTTTGCTGTTTAGTTGCCCTGATACGATTTCAAACTTACCTGCATTTTTAACGAGGAAGGCAGTTTCTATATCTAGTTCATTTGCCCCACTGCCTACCTGAATATTGATGTCTTCCATCTCTACCTCTATGAATTGACCCTCATTGGCACCTATTTGAAGCCTCAGCCCCCCCGATACCTCACCATTCAAAAGCTTAATTCCATTGAACTCTGTATCGCTGGCAATCTTGTCAATTTGTTCTGTTAATTCCCTTATTTCATTGGAAAGGGCATTTAAATCCTCATCCGCATAGACTCCATTGGCACCCTGTACTGACAGCTCCCTCATTCTCTGCAGCATTTCATGGACCTCATTTAAGGCTCCTTCTGCTGTTTGTATAAGTGATATGCCGTCTAGGGAGTTTCTCGAGGCCTGTCTTAGACCCCTGATTTGGGCATCCATCTTCTGGGATATGGCTAGGCCCGCCGCATCGTCTGATGCCCTGTTGATTCTCTTGCCTGACGACAATCTTTCCAAAGATTTTTGCATATTCTCCGTATTGATGTTTAGCATCCTATGGGTGTTTAGTGCTGGTATATTATTGTTTATTCTCATTTTTTCTCCCCCTCTAATTTATTTATATTCTCTATATAGGATATTAGCTGTCCCAATATTTCAAACATTTCTCTGGGCAACTTATAACTTTCCTTCCTATCTACATCTTTTTCAAAATCCATATCTTGCTTGAGTAGGTCCCTCTTGTACACATTTTTCAAATGCCTTGGCGATATTAGTCTTTTCTTCATCCTATCACCTCCTGGCAAGTCTATAGCCTAGGCCTGCCAGACCCTCTTCCAGTAGTTTTAAATTTTCATCTAATCTGCTTCCCTGAACCAAGTCAAGCTGGACCTCTTTTCCCTGGACCCTTATTTCCATGCTGACCTTGCCTAGGTTCTTCGTCTCTAGGTCCAGATAAAAGTTCATATCCTCCTTCTCTATGCCCTCCTCTACATTCGCTACCATAAGATTTACATACTTGTCCTCTCCGTCAATCTTCATGGGAAGCTGCAGTTGCAAATCCTTGCCCTTGGCTGTCTTCTCTATTTCTATATATTTCTTTTCCCTCTTTCTTCCTTCCCTACCTTGGGACTGACCCTGAGGGTTATTTAGGAAGTCAAAGGCCTCATTTATTTCCCTTATCTCCTTCATAGTCATGGGAAGTTGATTTTTCAATATTGCTGGCAGGATTCTTTCCTCGCTTCCTGACAGGGATCTTATCTCATCTACCAATCTTTGGCTCTGACTATATTTGTTGAGCTTCTTTTCTATATACTTATTTAATTCATCTAGGGCTAGACTTTCTATTTCCTTGTTTTCCTTTATGCTCTCTTTCACCATCATGATTGTGAGGTCATTTCTCACCCTATGGTATTCCTCAAATATGGTCCCCTCTTCCGTGGCCTCAACGGCCTTAATTGGGTTTTCCATGGTCCTTAGCTCCTGGCTGGATATATGTAGGTTTTCCAAACTGATAGAATTATATCTCTCCATGGTAAAGTGCACCAAGCTTGGGTTTAGGTTTTCACCTAGGGAATTGAATATATTTGATATGTGGATGACCTTGTCCAGGGTCTTGTGGTCTTGGTTCAGGGAGCCTTTCATATTTGTATCTATTATCTCCCTTAGGTTTTTTAGGTTGAAGTCCTCCTGGTTTTTTATAAGCAATAGTAGGTCCCTGTCCTTAATCCTGCCCAGTCCCTCTAGGTCCCCCATGAAATCTTCTCTTGTATTTTTGCTGCCTTCTTTTTCATGGACGGGCTTGTCCTCACTCTTCAGCTCCTCTACAATCCTGTGAATGTCTTCTTCCAAGAGGTCTATACCCTCCCTGTGCAGTCTTGCAGTACTTTCCTCTGTGATTAGGCTCATCAGTTGACCTACAGCAGATTTCATAAGCATGACCCTGTCGTATTGCGCTCTGTCCATGGGCATATCATTTACTATAAATTCCCTCAGGATATTGATATTGTCCCTATTGCCTTCCAAATCTAAATCTAGGAGGATTTTCTTTAAACTGTCTAGGTTGGTGTCCTCTAAAATAGTAAAGGCCTCAAAGTCCCTTGCCCTTCCATTGGATTCTAGGCTCCCCCTCCTATAATAGTTATTTGCCTTAAACAGGTTATTTACACTAAATACCTTGTCATCTCTTATTATGTCAATATAGGTCTGATCCTCTATATCCTTGAGCCTAGAAATCTTGGACAGGTTATCTAAGATATTTGAGATGTTTTCCTTGTTTATGGGGAGTTTTTCCCTATGAAGTGCTATGATGGCGTCGTAGACGTCCTTGCCCATTTTCCTTCCGTATATTTCCCTCCCTATCTGCTCTGCCTCCCTGTAATTAAGGTCCCTTTCTATCCTCAGAAATCTCCTAAGGGAAAAGCTGCCCTTGCCCTTGATCTCATCCAGTGACTCAGCTATTTTTTGTAGACTTTCATCTTCGAAATCAAGTCCTCTTTCTAGGAGCTTTGTATAGGAATCTATATCCAGTTCCTGGATTATATCCTCTAAATACTCCTTGGACTTCAGATAGGACAGGATATTCTCCTCGGTGGCGGCTATGGAATTTTTATTGAGGAAGTCAACGGCCCTGATGTTTTCCTCCGAGTCTTCCAGACCCAAGTCCTTTACTATGTCCTCTGCCTTTCTTAGGTCATTGTGGACTTCCGCTTTTTCCTTGTCTTGATCCTTTTCCTCTAGCTTAGCTGAGACTATATTTTCTTTTTCAATCCTCACCTGGTCTCCTACAAGGCCTTCCACATCTTCTTTTACCCTCAGTGAATAGAGGACGGTCTTATGGTCCATGGTCTTTTCAAGCTTTATATCCCTGCCCTTTTTCTCCACAAGAATACCCTCCACATCAAAGGGTAGGGTTGGAGTGGGGCTATAGCTATTTAATATATTTTCCTTCCTGTCTATCTTCAAGCCTTCCATATTGACGTCCTTTCATTTTGCAAAATATCATGTATATGTATCTCTCAATTGTTTTATCTGCATACACTTACTTCATACTTTTTATCGGCAATTTTATTTCTTTCTTAAGGCGTATTATATATTTTGATTTGATGCCGATATATATTATAGCAAGCGGAGGGATTTTATGAACAATATTAATAAAATTGCAAGTGAAAATATATCACCTATTCAAATATCTAGGGCAGTGGACAGGAAGGCTATCAAGGATACCTTTAAGATGAAACTCAACGACTTGGAGCAAGAGCAGATTAGGAAGGAATTGCAGAGCCTTTTTACCAAGATAGAGGAGCAGGCAGGTAAGCTTTCGGAAAGGCTATTCATTGACGATTTAATCCAGTATAAGAAATTGGTCAAGGAGTTTTTAAATATATCTGTCAATAACTCCCATGTCTTCTATAAGGAAAACTCCCTGGACAGGAGGGGGAGGCATAGGATTTACTCCCTAGTCAAGATGGTGGACAAGGAACTGGACGAGCTGACCCAGGAGTTTTTGGATATTGAAAATAATAGATTGAATATACTAAAGAAAATCAACGAAATTCAAGGAATTTTGGTTGACATACTAACGTAAAAATTGCCAAGGTATTCCTTGGCAATTACTTTTTAGATAGGTCTTTGAGTCCTTCATATAGTTTTATTTCCTCTTCAGTGAGGCTTGTAGGATTTATTATGTTGATTTCTAGATATAGGTCTCCCCTGTTTTCGCTCATATCCCTATATCCTCTTTTCGATATTCTTATTCTCTTACCTGAAGAAATTAACTTGGGGACATTTACCTTGATCTTTCCATCCATTGTATTTACTAGTACCTGCTCCCCTAGGACCGATTGCCAGGGAAATATATCCAGCCTTGAAACGATGTCTAGGCCTTCCAGCCTATTTTGTCCATCCTCAAGGAAGCTAATACTGAATAATATGTCTCCATTTATTCCCCATTTTTTGCCCTTTACCCTCAATTTTTTCCCGGGCAATATTCCCTTTGGCACATTTATGGATATGGACTTGCTTTCTCCACCGATGTTGAGATTGACATTCTTCTCTGCTCCATTATAGCCTTCTTCCAAGCTAATCCTGAGCTCCGACTCATAGGATGGAGCCGCCCTTTTGCCTGTCTTTCTCCCCCCAAATAGGTTTCCCAGGTCAAAGCCTGCCCTGCCACCCCTGCTGGAGCCTCCTCCATTCATGCCCCCAAAGAACATATTGAAAAAATCGCTGAAGTCGCCGTCGGCAGTGGAGTAGCTATAGCCATGACCGCCCCCAAAGCCGTATTGGGATGGGTCAAAGTTTTGTCCATTGGTAAAATTATAGCCAGAGCCAAAGCTGTCATATCTCTTCTTCTTGTTCTCATCTCCTAGGACCTCATAGGCTTCGTTAATCTCCTTGAACTTTTCCTGGGCCCTGCTATCGTCAGGATTTAAATCCGGATGGTATTTTTTAGCTAGTTTCCTGTATGACTTTTTTATTTCGTCTTGGGATGAATTTTTATCCACTTCTAAAATCTTATAATAGTCTTTATATTCCATTAAATCTTACTCCTTTAGTGTCTATTTCTTGACCTTCTTTGACCTTGACTTTATTATATCTGTTTCCACAAGATAAATCAATATAATAAATCCTATATTAGGAAAAGGATTTCTTGGCAATAATTAGCTTGTGGCTAATTATTATTCTGTGCTATTAGCTGATTTAATTATGTGTACAGGTTGTTGTAAAGTATTAATGAGGTGAAAACTGTGACAGATATGAAAAATCCATTAAATCATAATGAAATAGGGCATAGGATTAGACAGGAAAGGGATAAGCTGGGCTTGTCTAGGGAAAAGTTTGCCGAAATTGTAGGCTTATCTGCCTTTTTCATCGGACAAATCGAAAGAGGCGACCGAAAGATGAGTATTGATACGCTGGTTGCTATTGCAGATACCCTAAATGTATCTGTTGACTACCTCTTGTTTGGCCTTACCCATTATATGGAGAATATTGTAGTCATGGAAACCTATGACAACATTTACAAGGAATCAACAGATGAGGAAATAAGAGAGCTCCTTGAAATTCTCAAGGGAAGCACAAATAAGCAAATATCCCTTATTAAAGATATTTGCAAACTTGTATTACCCTCTATTAGAAAATAGTCTTTGAATCCTATTTTATATATCTATCTATGATATTTATTATCTCCTCTATTTTTTCCTCCCCCTGATCTTCTCCCTCTAAAATTGCAGTGGCAACACAAGACCTTATATGGGTATTGAGTACGTCTATATTAGCCTTCTTTAATAGGCCTATGGCAGATAGGATCTGTGTAGAGATGTCTACACAGTACCTACCTTCTTCTAACATCTTTATAATACCATCTAATTGGCCTCTGGCCGTTTTCAGTTTAATAGCTGCTCTTTTTTTCCCCTCGTTCACATGATCACAACCCTTATTTTATTTCAAGAACTTCATAGCCTGCTTCTTCTATGGCCTCTGTAATTAAATTATCCTTTAAATCTTCGCCCTCTACATTTACCTTTTTACTTTCCAAATCTACCTCAACCT
>JBBAEY010000046.1:0-18231 GCA_041655755.1 Tissierellaceae bacterium | reverse complement strand
AACCCTAATTGGGGTTGGCAAAAAGGAACTTCCAATTCTCAGACCTATGACGTAGCACCCAAAGATATTACTATACACGCTGCCCTATTCTCTGTAAGAAGTGGTTTTGGCTATGAGGATTATGACAAGGGGCCAAGAAAGGGAGATATTGTCCTTTGGGGAAATATTACCCAATTGGAAAGAAAGGCTGTTGGAACAATAGGGAGCACTGGCTACAATAAAAAGTATGCCCACGACCCACGCATGTTTTACGATTATCCACCTAGGATACTTGAGCCGACAAATGTTGGCTGGGAGATACATGAGTGGAAGGAAATAAGTAAACATGTAGAAAAAGACCATGATTAGGAGCATAATATTTATAAAAAGGGGGTAATGCCTATGAAATTACCATTACTAAGCAAAAAGGTCTTGTCAATTGATTTCGGGGGAAAAGAGATTAAATTTGTAGAGGGACAGGCAACCAAGGCTAGTATAAATATCACTAAAGCATTTAAGATAGATATACCGGGGGATATATATAGGGACGGAAATATATTTGATACTGGACTCTTGGCATCCCTAATCAGGGAAGCGCTAAGTGAGAACAAGGTAAAGGTTGAAAAGGCATATGGACTAGTGAACAGTTCAGAACTAATCACTAGAAACCTAATCCTGCCTAAGGTGTCTGAAAAGGAAACACAGTCCATGATTGAATACCAGTTGGAGGAGCTTTTGCCTGTAGATCCAGATGAATATGTAGTTAGTTCTGTACATGTAGGGGACAAGCTAGATGATGGTGTGGAAAAAATGGACATCCTCTTAGTTGTAGTGCCCAAAAATATGGTATTGAGTCATTTAGAGCTGATGAAGGAACTAGGCCTAAGGCCTGAAGTGTTGGATTTCCAAGCCAATGCCATAGCCAAGCTCTTAAAACACAGCAGTCTAGTAAATGGCTTCTATAATACTAGGGACATGGTGATAGCTTCTGTAGACATGGGCTATAGCAATTCCAAGCTGACCATAGTCAAGGACGGGAAAATATTGGTTACTAGGGTATTGGACATAGGATATAAATCAATGGTCGACGATATGACCTCCCTTCTAGATTATTCCTTGGAAGAGTTAGAGGAAAAGATTTTTGAAATTAGTGACATAAACACTAGTGACGATGAGTTCACTGACGACAACAGGCTACAGAATATGGTCAAAACCACTGTAGACAACTTAATCGAAAGTGTAGATACTGTCTTTAGGTACTATACCAGCAGGGAATCTGCCAATGCAATAAACTTTATCCTACTCCAAGGAGGTATGTCCAAGGTAAGGGGTATTGAAAATCTATTTTCAAATTATTTCAATATACCATCTATTAAGTTGAAAGAATTGGACAGGGTAAGGTTAGATGGTGATTTATCCAGCTATTCCAATGCTATTGGAGGGCTAATCAGAGTCGAAGGGGTGAAGAAATGAAGGATATAAACTTTTTTGAACCCTATATAGAAAAAAGAGAGTTTAAATTGGACAAAAAACTTATATTCTTCTCCATTGTCAGTTTCATGGTTTTACTCTTGATTACCTATTTTATTTACAATGCCGTCTTGATTAGGTATGAGTCTAAGATAGTTGCCAACCTAAGGGCCACTGCTGAAGATCCCAATACTCTGGAGAAGGTAGAGGCCATAAAGGAGAAGGAAGTAGAGGTAAATGAATTTAGGATTTCCGTAGAGAAAATCAGCCAGTTGGATAAGACTATTGAGGGTAGGGATCTAGTTGAGGAATCCCTTCTTAGGGATATTACTTCTAAAATGCCAGAGGACCTGTCCCTTACTTCGCTTAGTATTCAAAATGGGGAGTTGAATCTAGTGGGTATATCCAAGGACAAGTGGTCGATTGCAGAATTTGAAAAAGGCCTGGAAAGCCTTGACATAGACGAAGATATCTTTATTTCCAATATCTCTTTGCAGGACAGTCACTATATTTTCAGTATAAATCTACGTTTAAGGGATGAGGAATATGATGGGGAATAGGAGCAAGGGTATTGGCATCTTTAAAAGGAGAGAGCTGACCAAGAATGAAAAGACCTTACTTACCTTGTTGACTCTTCTTATTGTATTATGGTTGGTATATAGGTTCATTTACATTCCTCAGACTGAAAAACTGGCCTTGCTCAGGGAGCAAAAAATTGAATATGAGGAGAAAATTTTTGATATAAATAGGATTTTGAGGAAGGAAAAAGAGATAGTTGATGATTGGAACAATCTACATCTAGAAAAAGATAAAATTATATCAAGATACTTTCCAAAATTAGATCAGGCTCAGATTATCTACTTGCTCAACAGTCTAGTTGAAGATGAAAACCTATTTGTCAAGGATTTGAATTTTTCTAGGCCTTCCTATGAGGGTATCGGCGACTTTGAGGTAAGAAACATGGCGATTTTCCTACCCTACACTGGAAGTTATTCGGGTATAATTGACGTCATCAACAGGCTGAAGGATAGTCCGAGAAAAATTTTAGTTGACAATATTTCTATGGATTTGGATTCTAATGGCAGCCTAAATGGCAATATGGCCTTGAAGATTTATAGCTTGGAAGGCATAGCCGAGGCAGACGAGAGGGTTATTTATATTGATACGGCCCAGGCCACAAAGGATTCACCTTTTGCACCAGTGGCCCTAATGGATTTAGAGGATGAGGAGGACCTTGAAGCACCTGAAATCAAGCCCTATATTGAGGAAACCTTGTTTGATTTTGAGGCTAGGAATTTCTATTTTATTCCCTCACATCCGCTTATAAAGGGAAATCTATCCCTATCAAACAATGCTAAATCTAATAAATACTCACTTAGGCTAGAATACAATATGCTAGCAGTTGAAGATGAAAACATTGGCTATATTGATATCTCCAAAGGCAATATAAATCTTAAATACCCTCCCAATACTATAGGTATCTGGGTCTACGCCTATAATTATTCTCCTGCCAGTCTGGGGGCATATTTCAGGGGTCAGATGGGAGAAGAACTATGGCTGCCCTTTACTGAAGGTATAGGTTGGACGGGTTGGAAATATCTTGAGCTTTCACCCCCCCATGATATGGGCCAATATCCCTTAAAATTGGAGAAACTTTATATTCAATTGCCAGAGGATAGGGACGACTACGGCATCTTATTAATGGACAAGTTGGAGGCTGTTTACAGCAGAAATATGGACGACGACGGACAGGATGCCTCACTTGTATCCGACTACATTTTTCATTTGGTAGAGCCCGGTGACACGCTTACACAAATAAGCAAGGAATATTATGGGGATATAAGGGCTAGGGCTGAAATTATGAAGCTTAATGATTTAGGAAATGACGATATCTTACCTGTAGGAAAAGTACTCCTACTTAAAAAACCATAGGGGGTGGGGGAATGAAAAAATATAGACTTACAAGTATTTTGCTAATTATACTTATACTTTTATCTTCCATGACTGCAATTGCTGCAAGTAAGGAAGATGAGGTTAAATTAGAAGGGGATAGAAGAGGCTATGAAGACGGAAGACTTCTTGCTGAAAGCTTTAACGATGAGAAAAAATACTATGATTATAGTAATAGTAAAGTCCCCAAACCCAATAGGGAAACAATACTGGGAGAAAACTACGATTTTCTAAAGGACAAGTACAGCTATAATGAGGTCTTTTACAGGGCCTATATAGCAGGACACAAGAGGGGATATACGGACTATATCAGGAGGCAGGGAGCTAATATTCCAGGCAGTCCCTCACCATCTGGTTCAGATATAGCTACTAATCTGGGTGGAGTATTTGGATTAATATATGGTGAAATAGAAGGATTGAAGGACTATGGAGAAGGTAAGAGCTCCAATTGGTCTAGGGCTATTCCAAAGGACGGGGCTATTAATTCTAGCTTTGACCTAGGAAATTTTCCCGCTTCATACAGGACCAAGTTTCTTCTTGAATTCAAGGAAGAATTTCAAAAAGGTTATGAAGAGGCCTATTTTAAGGCCCAATTCCATATTACTAGGGATAGTCTAGATTCGGGCAGGGGAGATGGTGAGTTATTTGGCTCGACTCTTGGCAATGCCTTTGGAGCCAAGGATTTCTATGAGGGAAAATCCTCGGATTACAAAAGAAATATCCCATCAGACAGTAAAATAGCTGAGGATTACCTTTTAGACAAGGAAAGCAGGGACTATCTAAAGGGATTTATCAATGGCTTTAAGATGGCCTATGAGGAAGCCTATATAAAAAGTTTCAGCGATGCTAGAAACCTAAGTCTAGCAGTTGACGAGTTTCAGGGCTATGAAAACGGCTTTAGCCTTGGTAACATAAGGGGTAGTGCCCAGGCAAATATAGATTACTTAGAGGGATTAGCAAGCGATTATACCAGGTCAAGGCCCCTATCATCTGTAATTATTAGGGACTATAATCTTACCTATCAAAGCAAGAACTATAGGGACGGATTCATTGGCGGCTTTTATAATGGCTATGCTGCTGGTTATGGAGAAAGCTATATAGACTTATCGCAGGGGGCTGCGGAGAACCAGGGTTCTTTTTTCAATGTTCCCATAAGCGGGGGTACCTTTACTAGCTATGACAGGCTCATGTCCCTGACCCTGGATAGGGGAATATTTTTCAATGACATAGCCTTGAATATAGCTGTCTTAAATACTAACTATGCCATTGATAAAAGGTATATAAAAGCTACAGACTTCTATAGGATAGGACTGGTAAATCCCTCCAATGAATATTTAAGGGATAAAAAGATACAGGTTTCCTTTGATTACTATGGAGACCAAAGTGGTGGCATCTACCTACTCAAGGACAATAAATGGCAGTACCTCAAGTCAAACCTTGAAAATGGCAGGATATCAGCAGACATATCTCCTGAACTTTTAAAGGGTAGCGGTAGTGTGTTTGTAGTTTTCTTTGACAAGAACTATAGTCCCCTATATGATATTCGTGGACATTGGGCCAAGGAAGAAATTGAAATATTCAATAGAAGAAATATTATTTTTGGCTATGGGGATAAGACCTTTAGACCGGAGCAAAATATCACTAGGGCAGAATTTTTAGTTCTTTTGAGCAGGGTTTACAATTGGAGTTTGCCTACTGATATTTCAAACTTATCGAATTTCAAAGACAGAAAAAATATCGCCAAGGACTATGAGAGGGCTATTAGCTATGGGCTGTCTGCAGGATATATACAAGGCTATGGAGATGGGAGTTACAGGCCAAACAATCCAATTTCCTATAGGGAAGTTGACCTAATAATGAGGAGGGTTTTAAAGGACAGTAGTTTTTCTTGGAAATCATTCGCAGAAGGCCTAAAATATGATAAGAAGGTTGCCTCCCAGAGTTTAGACAGTATGGACAATAAGATAAATAGGGCTGAATTCTCCTATCTGCTCTATGAATTGACAAAATGGGACTATTGAAATTAAGGCGTCGCAAATATGGCTATACCCTATTGGAATTAATAGTGGTATTAGCCTTATTTGCTGTAATCCTAGGAATTTCCCTTCCTGGCCTTAAAACGGTATTTATCAGTATGGAAAAGAAGGAATTAATGGAGCTAAAAAGAGACATTGTATTTGCTAGAAATAGTGCTATCATAGAGAATATGAACTATATTTTTATGGTAGACAAGGCAAACAATACTTACAAGATTAGAAAGCAGGGTAAAACCAGTGAGCTTGTAAGAGATGTCAAATTGCTAAATGGAACTATTATTGTAAGCAACAATTTCAGCAATTCTGTGACCTTTACACCCTCAGGGGCACCAGCAAGTCCAGGTACTCTGATGCTGAAAAACAAGAAGGGTCAATCAATAAGAATTTCTATTACTCCTGCTACGGGAAAGGTAAATATTGAGTATTAGGTAGGTATACAAATGACAAGAAGAGGTTTTACTTTAATTGAAGTCATGATGGGCTTATTCCTCCTTGGTTTAGTTAGCCTTACGGTTATTCCCATTTTGAATACTTCCTTTATGAATATGAATAGGCAAAAAGAGAGGGCTGACATGATCTATACTGCTGAAATGGTCATAGAGCGACTAAAGGCCTATGAAGGAGATAGCACAGATGGCCTATATGTTCTAGATAGGGAGGTAGGGGACATTATCCAGTTACTTAGAACTGATGGGCAGGTAGAAATAGAAATAGGGGGAACTGACAAATATCCTGTAAGGATAGTTAAGGAGGATAAGTCAAAACTCTTGTGGACAATTGATGTATTTGTATATAATAGAGATTGGAGCAATGGAAAACATGTGGAAGTCATGGCGTATTTACAGGCGATGTAAGGGCTTTACACTTATTGAGCTGGTCCTAGTCATAGCCCTATCTTCCATGATTATGTTACCCCTATTAAATATACTGGACTTCTCCATTAAGGCTTCAACCATTGGAAATGAGAAGGATGAATTATTGCTAAATGGAAGATATGCTATTGAATATGTCAAAAACGAGATTAAATCTGCCGATATGATTTTACCTTCCAGTAAATTAATGGGACTAAAGGCTACTTACAAGACAAATATAGGCTTCATTATCATGGTAGAGGAAAGTGCAAATCAAAATAAATTTATTACCTATCATACGAAGGATGGAAAACTCATTAGGATTGCTGCTAGTGCTAGAAAGGGAAATTACCCCCTCTATAGTGCATTGTCAGGCTTCAATGAGATTAGCGAATATATGGATAGCATAGGTAATAGCAGATTAGATTTGGACAAGAAGATGATTTTTCTTGATTTTGGCCTAAGGTCGCCGGGTGGGGAAAGTCTTCGCTTAAAATCCGATATATTTATTAGGGTACCAATAGATTATTGACATCGAGGTGATTGTATTTGGGGACGATGGTTTTATATCCTTAATGGTATTAATAATCATGTCTATAATTTTAATTTCATCTACATACCTAGGCTATACAATAAAACTTGAGAATTTGATACTAGTGTCTACCAACAATGAAATTCAATCCTACTATTTAAGTGAGGGCAAGATACTGATGAGCTTCTATGATCACTACTATGAGGATAGCCTATATCCTATTATTTTGAAGGCCTTTCGAAATAATAATTTCAAGGACATTCAAGAGTTTAGCTTGGAGGATGCCGATTTAGGCAAGGATGATAGTTTCAACAAGGTACTGGTCTCTTTTGAAGATATCGACCATAGGAAGTCTGTTATCATAAAAACAGAGGCAGAATATAAGGGTAGAAAAACCAAGATGCTTGCGTCTGCTAGTCTAGTAAATGGCTTGTTTGAAATGAACAATCCCATCCTAAGTTTGACGACCGTAGACAGTGAAGTAGAAAATGATTTCAGCCACTTACTAGCTAGTATTTATTTAGAAATGGATTTGAACTCTATTGACATTCCTCTAAATACCTATATACGCGAAGTGTCTAGCTATGAAAAATTGAGTTTACAACAGAAGGAAGATAAGACTTATACAATATCATTTGAAAGGGAGTCTATGATTGAACCCTATGTAGAAAACTTTGACAAGGGCGAGTTTATTATTGCCATGAGGAGAGATGGCGGACTTAGAAGGGCCCTCATCTTAGGTGATGAAATAGAGGAAGATATGACTATGGACTTAAATGGCCTAATATTTGTTGAAGGAGATGTAATTGTAAGGGGAAACCTTAACTTTAATGGTATAATGATAGTGAAAGATGGGGAAATAGTAGTTAATTCCGAAAACAAGCCAAATATTAATGGAATTATAATATGTGGCAGCGAAAGGGATAGGGAAATTATTGAGGAGAAAATCAACCTATTGTACGATAAAACCTATATTTATAAATATGGGCTATATTTACCGGGTTTTCTTGACCTGAAGGTGGATTCTGTTAAAGTAAATATGAAAGGGTGATACCATGGAACTTCATAACCTGATGGAAGATGAAGTAGTTGCAGCGGTTGACAAGATTATTGAAAATTATGAAGATGTATGTAAGTGTGAAATGTGCAAATTGGATATGGCTTCAATTGCCTTGAATAATCTTAAGCCAAAATATGTGGTGACAGATAAGGGCTATGTATTTGCCAAGGCCAATAGTTTAGGGTTTCAATTCAGTACTGATTTAATTGCAGAAGTTACCAAGGCCATTGAGGTTGTAAAGAGTAACCCAAGACATCATTAAAATCTCTATATAATTATAAAAATTAAATCTTGAGGTAAATTATAGAGGCTGATATAATAATGTAGAAAGCAGAGGAAAAGGTGGGATAAGTTTTGAATATATTAATTATACATGGTCCTAATCTTAATATGTTAGAAAAAAGGGATTCTGATATATATGGGGGTATGTCCCTTGGAGAAATTAATAGGCTGGTGGAAGAAAGAGCTAAAGATTTAGGGCTCCAAGTTGAGTTCTTTCAAAGTAATTATGAGGGTGCGATTGTTGAGAAAATTCACCAAACCCTAGGACAAATGTATGACGGTATAGTCATCAATCCCGCTGCTTTTAGTCATTACAGTATAGCTATCAGAGATGCAATTGAAATGCTAGACATACCTGTTATTGAGGTCCATTTATCTAATATTTACAAGAGGGAGGAGTTTAGGTCCAAATCCTTGATTTCCTCTGTCTGCCATGGACAAATATCGGGATTTGGTGGATATAGCTATATTCTAGCTTTGGAAGCCATGAATAAATTGATTATGTAGATTAGGAGGAAGGATATGATATCAGCTGGTGATTTTAGGAAGGGTATTACATTTGAGATGGAGGGCGACGTATACCAGATAGTCGACTTTCAGCATGTAAAGCCTGGCAAGGGCGCTGCATTTGTCAGGGCAAAGATTAGATCAGTTATGAGCGGTAGTACCAAGGATGTTACATTTAATCCATCGGAGAGATTTCCTAGGGCTCAGATAGAAACAAAGGAAATGCAGTATCTATATAATGATGGGGAGTTGTTCTATTTTATGGATACTGAGTCATATGAGCAGTTGCCCTTGGATAGGGCTGCTGTAGAAGAAGCCATGGTATACTTAAAGGAAAACGATAATGCTACTATCAGATTTTTTAAGGGAAGGGCCTTTGAGGTTCAGGCGCCTAATTTTGTAGAGTTAGAGGTCACAGAGACAGAGCCGGGAGTAAAGGGAGATACTGCTACTGGTGCGACAAAGCCTGCAACCATGGAAACAGGTGCTATAATAAATGTTCCTCTCTTTGTGAATATTGGGGATATGGTTAAAATAGATACCAGAACAGGTGAATATCTGTCTAGGAAATAGACAATAATCTAAATAAAATAAAATTAGGAGGGGCCAAGATGGATTATTTAAAGCAAAAAGTATCCTATTTACAGGGATTAGCAGATGGATTGGGTATTGACGAGAGTACAAAAGAGGGAAAATTGTTGTTACTAATAGTTGAAGTTTTGGAAGACTTTGCAGATGTACTAGATGAAACAATTGAAAACCAAATGGAATTAGAGGAATATGTAAATTTCATAGACGAAGATTTGGCAGATGTGGAGGATGAGATCTACGATTCAGATGAGGATTATGACGATGAATTTTTTGATGACTTTCAAGATGATGATTTTGAATTTGAGGAATTTGATGACTGCTGCGATGAAGATTGCTGTGGTGAAGAGGATTGCTGCTGCGATTGTGAAGATGAAGAAGAATAATTTTCAACCAATAGCTTCTAAGGTTTAAAACTTTAGGAGCTATTTCTTTTTTTGGAATAAATGGGACAATATTTCATAGAATTATTACAGGGGGGACAGGTTGTGAAAAATGAGCAGATTATATTCAACAATCTAATAGAGAATTTGAATGGAGAATTGAGAAGAATTCTATCAAATATACCCGTTGATTATCAAGGCAAAATCGAAGAGATAAGGCTTAGAAGGGGAAGACCCTTGATGATTTCCTATGATGGTAAGGATTACCTAGTGTCCAAAGGCGGAGAAATCAGCTCAGATATGACTAAGGCCTTTATCCTAGCTGATAACCACATTCAATCGAGTTTTCAAATAATAAGTAATTATTCCCCCTATGCTTATTTGGAGGAAATAAGCAGGGGCTATATAACCATAAGGGGAGGGCACAGGGTAGGCATTGGAGGTAGGGTAATCTATGGTAATAGGGGAATTGAAAACATTGGGAATATTTCCTCCCTAAATATTAGGATTGCAAGGGAGGTCCTTGGAGTTTCAAATAAATTGATTCCCCATTTAATCGATAGAACAGGATATTTTATCAACACCTTAATTATCTCTCCACCCCAGTGTGGCAAGACAACCCTTCTGCGGGATATAATTAGAAATTTAAGCGATGGACATTATCATAAACAAGGCTACAAGATAAGTGTAATTGACGAGAGGTCAGAACTAGCTGGTATGTATAATGGCCTTGCACAGAACCAGATTGGGATACGAACGGACGTCCTAGATGCCTGTCTAAAATCAGACGGTATAATAATGGCTATCAGGTCCCTATCCCCCGATATTATCGCTGTGGATGAAATAGGGGGTGAAAGGGACATAGATGCTATAAACGAAGCCCTAAGGGCAGGAATTAGGCTTATAGCTACTATCCATGGAGATGACCTAAGGGAAGTAAGGGGAAAGCCCAGTATGAGGGCCCTATTCCAGGACAAGATTTTTGGCAGATACATTATATTGGATAGGTCAAAGGGAGTGGGCAGTATAAGAGATATATTGGATGGCTCCGGTAATTCTATTGGATTTAAAGAGGTATAGGAATATGAACCTATTAAAGCTGCTATTCGCCTTGTGTATATTTGGTACTTCTTCAATAATTGGATTTTCCTATGGGCAGGTATTTACCCTAAGATATGAAAACCTACTATATCTAGAGCAGTGTATCAAGATTTTAGAAACAGAGATTGTCTTTGCTACTTCGCCCCTGCCAGAGGCCTTGTCAAATGTGGCTAGGAAGGGTAAAGCAAGAGTATCCTTTGTATTCGAGGAAATAAAAAAGGACCTAATCTCCAATAGAAGAGATTCCATATATGAGAGCTTTCTCGCTATTGAAAAGATACTGTATGAAAATTTCCACTTTAAAAAAGAAGATGTGGAGATATTTATTTCCCTAGGCAGGGTATTAGGCAGTTCTGACAGGCTAGACCAGGCCAAGATTTTTAGGCTTATATTAAACCAGATTGAAGGGCAGATAGGTGAAGCCAAGGAGGAAAAAAACCAAAATGAAAAGTTATATAGAAGTCTAGGAATAATAACGGGGATAGGCATAGTTATTTTACTATTATAGGGGAGGAAGAATATGGAAGTAGATCTAATTTTGAAGATAGCTGGTCTGGGAATATTGGTGGGTATAATCCATACCCTGCTTAGTAAATTTGGCAAGGATGAGTATGCTTACATAGCTACAGCCATTGGATTAGTAATAGCCTTTAGCATGGTTATCGATTTAATCAGCAAACTCTTTAACAACCTGCGGGTCTTATTTAGATTGTAACAAGGAGCAGAAAAATGGAAATTATAAAAATTGTAGGTATAGGACTTTTGGCGACCTTCGCCATAGTACTAGTAAAGGAGATAAGACCTGAATTTACCCTATTCATTAGTCTAATAACAGGGGTTATTATATTTACCATGGTACTTGGTGAATTGGCCTATGTAGTGGAGACCCTGAATACATTGGGAAGAAGGGTTAATATGGAGTTTACCTATTTTTCAACCCTTCTTAAAATAATAGGTATGGCCTACCTAATTGAGTTTGGAGGCCAGATTTCACGGGATGCTGGTCAAGAGAGCATCGCTTCAAAAATAGAATTAGGTGGGAAAGTCCTGATTATGGTCATGGCGATACCAATTCTTTTATCTTTAATGGAATTAATATTAAAAATTCTACCCTAGGGTGAAGATATGAAAAAAAAGCTCTTACTTATTATCTTTTTCTTCTTAATTTTTAAAAAAACTGCATATGGAGAAAATATCAATATACCCATAATTAACGAACAAATGAATTATTTGAACTTTGAAGAGTTAGAAAAGACAATAGATGAAATATCAAGGGAATATGAATTTCTGCCAGAGCTAAGCATTAAGTCAATTGTAGTTGATTTAATAAAGGGCAAGCTTTCCTTTAATTTCAGGGATATTTCAAGGGGTTTGAGTTTAATTTTCTTTAAAGAGTTGAGGGTATCCCTTGGATTATTGGGCAAGATTTTAGTCATTGTGCTTATTTCTGCCTTGCTTACTAATATTCAATCTTCTTTTGAAAATGCATCAGTAGCAGAATTGGCTAACTACATTACCTATGTTTTAATTGCCATTCTGGTAATTAGCAGTTTCAACCAGATTATGAATTTAGCTCTAAGCACTACAGACAAAATGCTTGGATTCATGCAAGTTATCCTGCCGATACTGCTTACCTTGCTCACTGCTGTGTCTGGTGTAAACACCAGAATACTATTCCACCCAATGATATTAATGACAGTTAACCTCATAGGGCTTTTGATCAAGTTTGTAATCTTGCCCTTGATATTTTTTTCATTTATCATAAGCGTCATTTCAAATTTATCGAGCAGGATTGAATTTAGCAAACTTGCAGAGCTGGGAAGGCAGCTAATAGCTTTTATAATTTCTGCGGGCCTGACTATTTTTATAGGAATTATAACCATTTATGGGCTTGGTTCAAAAATAGACGGCTTAACCATAAGGACAGCCAAATTTGCAGTAGACAATTTCATTCCCATAGTAGGTGGTTTTTTATCCGATGCTGTTGAGGCAGTAGTAGGATGTTCTGCCATATTAAAAAATGGAATTGGCTTCATAGGCTTATTGGCCTTGCTTTTAATTTGCATATTGCCCATCATAAGGATTTTAGTCCTGCTCCTGGTATATAAATTAGTAGCTGTGGCAATACAGCCCATAGGATCTGATAATCTAGTGGAGCTTTTTAATCAGGTAAGCAAATCTCTACTACTTCTTTTGATAAGTCTTATTTCTGCAGCAACAATGTTTTTCATTACAATAACCATAATCGTGGAAGCTGGAAACAATCTGATTATGTTGAGGTAGGTGAAGAAATGTCCATAATATCATTTATTAGTGGGTGGTTGAAAGATATTGTAATCTTATTTGTTTTAATTTCAATTGCCCAATTAATCATGCCCAAGGGAAATACAAGGCGATACATAAATCTGGTAATTGGACTGCTAATTATTTTTACAATTATTAGCCCCTTTACTAGGTTACTTAAATTAAATTTTGATATAGATGAGTTGGCCTTTAACTACTATAAACCTATGGCTGCAGATAATATAGGCCTTGATAGTTTTGATAAGATGCAGGAAAGGCAGATCGAGGAACTATATAAAAATAGGCTGAAAGAGGAAATCAAGGATCTAATTGAAAGGGAAACAGTCTATCAAGTAGGGGATATGGACATGGATTTCATTGGAAATGGAGATTATGAGAAGATCGATTACCTAACCATCTATATAGCCAAGGGACAGGAAAAAAAAGGGGACATATATATAGAGAAAGTAAGGCCAGTTGAAATCCGCGGGGATATGCAGGCAGACCCAGATACTGGGGATGAATATGATGATATTAAAAGCTTAGTTCACCAGAGTTACGATATTGATGAAAATAAAATTAGGGTAATTTTATTTGAGAAAGGAAAGGGTGGAAGGGATGAATGACCTACTAAACAAGGTTAAAAACCATCTGGAGAATGTAAATAACAAAAAGTTTATTAACAATTTGCTCATAATACTAGTCATATCTGTCATATTTTTAATTATAACTAAAAAAATAGGGGCCCCCAAGGATAAGTCGATAGACAGTAGTTTTAATGATATTTCAAATGAAATCTCCGGCGGTTTGGAAGAAGACTATAGCGAATATTTGGAAAAGAAGCTTGCAAATATATTGGGGAAATTAGATGGTGTCGACAAGGTAAATGTCATGATAACTGTGGAAAACAGTGCAGAAAAAATAGCAGCCACTAATAGGACCCTAAATACAGAAAAGGTAATAGAAAATGACTCTGAAGGAGGTAGTAGGGAATCTAGTAGGGAGGATTCAACAAGTCAGGTCCTGACTAGGGGGAGTGACGGTTCACTTTTGGTAGTAAAGGAGATCAAACCAAGTATAAATGGGGTGATCGTCATAGCCCAGGGGGCTGAAGACCCTCTTGTAAAGGAGATAATCTATGAAGCGGTAAAGACGGTACTAGGTATTAAGGGAAATAAGGTTCAGGTATATTCAGGTAAATAGGGGGGATAATCTTGTTTAAAGTAAAAAGACCTGTCATTATAGGTATCTTGCTGATGCTCTTGGTTCTAACGGGCTATGTAAATCACTACTTTACCGAGCAGGCGCAGATGAGAGCATCCAAGGATTATAAAAATTATGAGTTGGAAGAGATGGCAAGAAACAGTGAATTGGAAATCGCAGAGGATAAATTAGTTTCCAACCCTTATGAACATGTGGATATTGTAGAAATCACAAGGGATGATGAGCAATATAGTTTGGAGACCATGTATTCAGACGCCAGTAAAGATGTAAAAAATTACTTTGTAGAATACAGGCTCTCTAGGGATAAGCTAAGGGCAACTCTGGTAGATAGGTTGGATCAAATAGTAAATAACGAAAACACTGCCGAAGATGTGAGGACTGAGGCCCAAAGAGAGATACTGGCCCTTGGCAAAAGCTCGGAAACTGAACTGCAAATCGAGGGGCTAATAAAAAGCAAGGGTTTTGACGATGCAATTGTATTTTTAACTGATAAGGACATCAAGGTGGTCGTTTCAACTGCAGAGCTAGGAGAACAAGATATGGTTAAAATACTGGAGATAGTAAAATCTGAAACTAATTTAGAGTCGAATGACATTAAAATTATGAAAAAGCAGTAGAAATGTTTGTAAATAATTATTTGCTTTGGTATAATATCATTAAGTATTAAAGAAGTTTGGAGGTGTTAATTTTGAACGATACTTTTAATAGTGGAAATAACGATCATGGCAGTGTAAGAATTTCTAATGATGTAGTAGCTATAATAGCTGGAGTTGCTGCCACTGAAATAGAAGGTGTTGCAGGCATGAGTGGTGGGATAACTGGCGGTATAGTGGAAATGCTAGGTATGAAAAACCTATCCAAGGGTGTCAAGGTAGAGGTAGGAGATAAGGAAGCGGCAATAGATATATTTATTATTGTAGAGTACGGCTCAAATATCTCAGAATTAGGACAGAAGGTTCAGGAAAATGTTAAAAAGTCAGTTGAAACCATGACTGGACTCGAGGTTGTAGAGGTCAATGTAAATATTCAAGGTGTAAACATTTCAAAAGAAAATAAAATAGAAGTGGAACCAAGAGTCAAATAAGATATTTACCCTCTGTAAAGCAGAGGGTAATTTTAAATATGTAAACCTGCATAGATTTAATTTCCAAGGAGGATGAAATGGGTAGAAAACAAGCTAGGGAAGGAACTATGAAATTGCTATATCAAATGGAGGTCAACGAGGATTTTTCCGAGGAGGCCATATCAATTTATTTTGATAATTACCCCTTTAGCAAGTCTGAAAAAGACTATATTACAGATGCCATATCCAAAATAACTGACAATTTAGGATTTATCGACCAAAGGATTGAAAAACATCTGGAAGGATGGAATATCAATAGATTGGCTAAAATTGACTTAGCTGTACTTAGGATAGCCATGTATGAATTTTTTTTCAGAAAGGACATTCCAGTAGAGGTATCTATTAATGAAGCCATTGAAACTGTGAAGAAGTATAGTTCAGACGAGGCTTTTAAATTTGTAAATGGGGTCTTAGGTAATATAGTTAGGGCAGAGGAAGAGGATGGAGAATAATCCATTTGGAGGGATAGTATGGAAGTTAGACCTTTGAAGGTAAGTGAAGTAAACGGATATATTAAAAGATTAGTATTAAGTGATATGATTTTATCCAATCTCAGCCTAGAGGGTGAGATTTCAAATTTTAAGCATCATTATAGCGGCCATATGTATTTCAATTTAAAGGACGAAAAAGCTAAGATTAAGGCAGTTATGTTTAAGGGTGACAATGAGTCCCTTAGTTTTATTCCAGAAGATGGGCTAATGGTAGTAGCTAGTGGCTATGTTTCCGTCTACGAGAGAGATGGTGAATATCAGCTCTATGTTAGGCACTTGAAGGAAAAAGGACTGGGCGATTTATACAAGGCCTTTGAGGAACTCAAGGTCAAACTTGAAAAAGAGGGTCTTTTTTTGGAATCCAGTAAGAAAGCAATACCAACTATGCCTAAAAAGATAGGTGTGGTTACTTCGTCAACAGGTGCGGCCATTAGGGATATTATAACTGTCCTAAGAAGGCGTTTTCCACCTTGCCAGATATTGATATATCCTGCCCTTGTACAGGGAAACAGGGCGGCAGAAGAGATTTCTAAGGGTCTGGCCTATCTTGACAGTAGGGACGATATTGACCTGATAATTACAGGCAGGGGTGGAGGTTCCATTGAGGAGCTATTTGCCTTTAATGACGAGAATTTGGCCAGGACCATATATAGTTTAAAAACGCCCATTATAACTGCTATAGGCCATGAAACTGATTTTACGATTGCAGATTTTGTGTCTGACCTTAGGGCTCCTACACCATCTGCCGCTGCAGAGCTATCTGTACCCGACATACTAGAGTTAGAGGCTGGGCTAAAGAAAAGGCTTAAGGATTTTGAAAGAATAGTGACTGAGACAATAAGGAAAAAGAGGGCTGAAATCGATCTGATAAATGCCAATTTAAAATATTATAATCCAATAAACCGCCTGAGAGATAAGAGACAGGAATTAGATGGTATATTTAAGGATATGAATTATGGTATAGAAAGGATTATAGCCACAAGAAGCAGGGAAATATTGGACTTAAAATCAAGACTTGATATACTCAATCCTGCCCTGGTCATAAGCAGTGGATATGGAATTATAGAGGACCAGGCTGGAAATATTATTAGGTCAATCGGGCTTGTAGAACAAGGTGATGAAATTAGCATAATTCTCAAGGATGGTAAAATACTGGCATCAGTTAAGGATATAGAAGAAGGAGGTTGGCAGGATGAAATTAACCTATGAAGAGGCCATAATAGAGCTGGAAAAGATATTAGATGAGTTGGAAAAAGGCGAATCTAGTTTGGACCAGTCCCTAAAGATGTTTAAGAAAGGAATAGACCTATATAATTATTGCAATAAGTTGATTTCTGAGGCAGAAGGAGAAATAAAAATACTATTGGAAGATGATAATGGAGATATGGTAGAGAGTTCCTATCCCATGGGGGGTTAGTAATGGGTTTAAATGAAGAATTGCAAAGGACAAAGAAGCAAATTGATGAGGCTTTAAAGGGAATATTAATAGAAAAGGAGCTATACCAAAAAAAAGTCTTGGAAGCAATTGAATATAGTTTGTTTACTGGGGGCAAGAGGTTAAGGCCTGTAATGGCTATCAAGAGCTATGAAATGTTTGGGTCTGATATGACTGAAATAATGCCTTTTGCCATTGGAATCGAAATGATTCATACATATTCTTTGATACACGACGACCTGCCAGCTATGGACAATGACGATTTTAGAAGGGGAATGCCTACAAACCATAGGATATTTGGTGATGCTATAGCTATCTTGGCAGGTGATGGCCTTCTAAACTTGTCCCATGAAGTGATCTTGGATTTTATAAATAATAATGCGAGAAATACAGATGATTTTAGAAGATATAACAAGGCCCTATGGGAAATCAGCAGATATTCAGGTGTCTATGGAATGATTGGGGGTCAGGTAGTGGATTTGTCCTCTAAGGCTATTGATGAGGATGAGCTACTCTTTATGTATAAGGCAAAAACTGCTGCCCTAATCCAATCTGCCCTAGTCTCAGGTGCTCTAGTGGGTGAAGCTAATCCTGATGAAATAGAACATATGAGGAATTTTGGCCTAAATCTTGGCCTTGCCTATCAGATAAGGGACGACATATTGGATATGGATAAGGACAAGGGTATAGAAAAGATTACATATTTGACATTTTTTAATAAAAAAATGGCAGAGACTGCCATTGAAGAATATAGTGAGAAGGCTATGGAAGAGTTAAACAAGTTGAGCAATAGGGATACTAGGTTTTTTGTCGATTTAACTAAGAAACTAATTGATAGAAATCTATAAATTAATCCAATTGTATTTATGATTTAACTATGCTATAACTTGACTTTTTCACTAAAGCACCAAAAAATAACCCTGTAACCTTAGGCAT